>JAKIWY010000016.1 GCA_022749835.1 Thermoplasmata archaeon
CCGGTGACGAACGAGACGGTCCCGGTAGGCAACGTGACGATCGCCTACAGCTACGCAGGCGATTACCTGTCGAACGCCTCCCTGTTCGTCTTCCCGACCGGGAAGAATCCGTCCCCGGTCTTCGCCCAGGGGGCGTACGTTCCGGGGGTCGGCTTGAGGGGCGGCGCGGCGACGTGGCCGGCGGTCAGCCCCGGGGCCTATCGGATCGTGCTCGCGCTGGGGACGCCGTACAACCATTACAACGCGACCGCCTGGATCAACGTCAGCTTCGGCGGGATCCAGACGTACCAGAACAACACACCGGCCAAGCTGCCCGGCGGCATGTCGGCCGCCTCGCTCGCCGCCGTCCTGGCCGTCGTGGGGGCGATCGTCGGTCTGGTGGTCGGCCTGATGGTCGCTCCCGCGTTCCGTCCGAACCAGAGCCCGGGGATGGCCGGCGCTTCGGCCGCGGGCGCGAACGCTCCGGGACGCACCGCCGCCGGCAAGTTCACCTGCCCGACGTGCAAGGACGAGTTCGAGACCGCCGCGGCGGTCGAGCAACATCGTCGGATCGTCCACGGGTTCGAGGACTAGACCCGACGTTCTCGGCCCCGAACCCATTCCCCCGGGGGCTCTCGCCCCCCCGGCCTTGCCTGCCCGGCGGCCGAGCCGTCCCCCCCAGGGGCTCCGGACCCCCTCTCTGAGGTGCGATGTCGCGTCAAGTCCGTTCTGGCGCGACATTTAAGTAATGCAAGTCGTAGCCATCAGCATGCTCCGCGCCCCCCTGAAAAAGGACGGTAGACGCTGGATGACCGCGACGATTCTGGTCGGGCTGGTCGTCACCCTGCTGACGCTGAGCCTGGCGGGTCACCCAGGGGCCTCCCTCGGGGCCCCCCGCGCCGCCCCGCTGTCCACAACCTCGCAGGGCGCCCACGCCCTGAAGTCGGTGCACCCGTCCGCCGGCCCCACCCTGTTCAACACCACCGGCAGCGCCAGCATCACGACGGTCTGGGGCTCCGCCCAGGATATCCCGACCAGCTTCTCCTACACGATTGCGCTCACCAACGGCACCACGATCACCACGACCAACGTCTCCCTCTCGGTGGCGATCTGGGCGGGGGCGGTCCTGATCGCCAACCTCACCCAGGCGGTCACGAACGGGACGGCGACGTACTCCCAGATGGTCACCTACCCGATCCTTACCTCCACGAACTACGGGGGCGGGACGCTCCCGACCGGTAGCTACAGCTTCAAGGTCTGGATCACCTCCAACAACACGTCCAATCCGTTCGCGATGGCGAAGACGAACGTCTCGAACACGCTGACCCAAACGCTCAACATCCTGAACGTGCCGGTCGTCGTCACCTCAGGCTCCCCGACGTATACCGCCTTCCCGTTCTGGTTCAACTTTACCGCGAAGATCGCGGGGACTAGCGGGATAGTCTACAACGGGAGCAACGTCGCCATCAGCGTCGCAGCCGCTTTCGTCCAGGGACAGTGTACCTTCCCGGTCGGCGTCTCGAGCTGCTACGCCTGGAATCCCCAGGTGATCGAGAACGCCTCGGAGACGTTCAACGCCTCAGGCGCTTACGCGGTCGACGTCAACGCGGCGTGGCTGCAGCCGACCGACTTCCTGCACGGCCAGTACCCCGAGGGCCAGTGGCAGATGACCGCGTGGATGACCGTCACCGACTCCGCCAACTCCGCGATCTCGGGCCGGACCGGCGCGGGTTCCGTCCAGGTCTACCCGACCATCAACCCGGTGACGGCGTCGATCTTGGGGCCCTCCGGCAACGCGGTCCTCTCGACGGGGAACATCACCATCAGCACCCAGTACTCGGGAAGCTACATCGCCTCTGCGAACGTCTCGGTCTACTCCGGCTCGACCCTCGCCTACGTCCAGGGGATCATCACGCCGGGTCCCGGGACCCACGGCAGCGGGGTCACCTGGTTCGAGACGGTCCCCGGAACCTACAAGATCATCCTGACGGTCGTCGGCCAGACCGCGACGGCGACGGCGTGGGAGTGGGTCAACGTCACGGCGGCCGCCGGCGGGGCGGGCTCGACGGTGTACATCAACACCACCACCTACCACAACACGACGGTCGCGGGCGGGACCACCTCGCTCATCTCGGGCCTGTCGAACGGCGCCGCGGCGGCGCTGCTCCTCGCGGGCGGGACGATCGTCGGGCTGGTCGTCGCGATGATCCTCGGCATGATGATGTGGGGCGGCACGAAGCCGCAGCCCGCCCAGCCGTGGTCGTCGAAGTCGAGCACACCGAACGAGTGCTCGGTCTGCCACCAGGTGTTCACCAGCGAGGACGAGCTCAAGGAGCACCAGAAGAGCGCGCACGGGATGGGCTAGACGAGAGAGAGCCCCCCCGGCGGCCAACCTTTTCCCACTTCACCCGGCGCCCTCGGAAGGGCGCCGGGCGGGGCTTCGCTTTCTTAGACTACACTAGACGAAACGCAGGTTGCGGAACTCCTTTCGCCAGGAGGCGACCTCCTTGGCCAGCCGTTCCTTGGCGAGGCCGCTTCGGACGAGGAGGTCGGCGAGCCTCGGCATCATCTCGGGGGTCAGGCCGAGCCGGGCGACCTCGGCCGTGCCGAGCCGTCCCACCCGGTCGGTGAGAAGCCGGCTGCGCTCCCAGCGCAGCGAAAGCTCTCCGGGCCCGACCGAGTGCCGGGCCCGCAGCACGTCCCGGTCCAGGAGGAGCTGGTGGGAGCGGCTGAAACCGTCCGGCCCCTGAATCACCGGTAGGCCCTTCTCAACGAGCGCCTTCCCGAGGGCTTGGCTGTTGCCGACGATCGTCCGGGCGTACTCCGGCCCGAAGCGCTCGAGCTCCAGCAGCGTCTGGCCGAGCGATGCGATCCGGTTCCAGTGGGCGTTGTCGAGCACTCTCCAGGTCATCGACAGATCGATCTGACGGAACAGCTCCTCCCGGTCGCTCACGATGAGCCCCCCTTGGGGACCCGGGAGCGACTTGTGCGTGCTGCCGTAGAGGACGTCCGCGCCTTCGCGCAGCGGGTCCTGGAACTCGCCGCCCGCGATCAGGCCGAGGACGTGCGAGGCGTCGTAGAGGACGAGCGAGCCCAGCCGGTGCGCCTCCTCGGCGATCTCCTTGAGGGGGTAGGGGAAGAGGAAGAAGCTCTGGCCCAGGAGGACCGCGTTCGGCCGCTCGCGGCGGATCTCCTCGAGCGCCTCTTCCAGGACGACGAGGTGGCCGGGTCCGCTCGCCGGGAGGGGCCGGACATTCCAGCCGAACAGGGCGGGGAGGAACCCCGGGGCATAGCCGTCGTATCCCCCCTGCGTCGGGGGGATGGCGAGGATCTTGGAGCCCCTCGGAAGGAGGGGGGCGAGCGCCGCCATCGCCGCGACGTGCCCCGAGAGCGGTCGCGTCGTCGCGAAGCGCCCATGGAAGAGCCGAGCGGCCGAACCGTTGGCGATCGCCTCGACTTGATCGGCGAACTTGGTGCCGCCGTAGCTGTTGGAGATCTTCTCTCCGCCGAACTCGACCTCCCCGGGGAGAGTGTAGCGACCGGCGAGGTCGCTCGAGAGGTACCGACGGGCCGTCGGGGAGAGGGCGTTTTCGCTCGGAAGCAGGTTGAAGACGCCGCGGGATCGCCACCGGTCGTGGGCCGCGAGGGCCCGGGCGAGGTCGGCTTCCCTACCCGGCGCTTCGTCCATCGCTTCGGGGCTGTGTGATGGAGACGGAGGAGTGGCCCTTGGCGACCTTGCGCTGCTCGACGTTGCCGCATCGCGGGCAGACGAGCCCGCGGGCTCCCGCCGAGAGGATGGCGTGGCAGACCTGGCAGCGGGCGGAGACGACCCCCAGGTTCGCCTCGGCGGTGGAGAGCTTGATCGTGGGTTGGCTCTGGAGGACCCGGGCGACGAGCACGTCCCCCGGCTGGAACTCGGTCGAAAGGCTGTCGGTGTAGCCGTCCTTCGCCTTGGAGATGTGCACGGTCCCTTCCGGGTTCCCCGGCACCGACCGCTTCCCTGAGGCGAGCGAGAGGACGTTGACGATCACCATCGCGCTCTTGACCTCCTCGACGCGGGCGTAGACCAGGTCGTCGTCGTTGACCTGGGGGATGGCGTGGATCGCATCGACGCGGATCGCACGGTCCCGCGCGTCGAAACGCCGGAGGCCGAACAGCGCCGCGTAGATCTTGCCCTTGTCCTCGTAGGTGCCGTGACCCGGAACGAACTCCTCGGCGGTGCCGAGGAGGTCTCCCGGGAGGACCAGTTTTTCGTCCGACGGTTCGCTCATCGTTCTCTCCCCGTCTCGAACGCATAGAGGTCGACGGCGACTTCCCGCGCGGGCTTCCGATGGTGCGGAAGCGTCCGCGCGAGCCGCCAGCGGACTGGACGCCGCTCGACGACGCGGGCAGAGTGTGCGACCGCACGCCGCTCTATAAAGCTTCGGGACGGCTCCAGGGCGAACGCGTAGACGGCGCGGTCCGCGAGCGAGAAGGCGGCCTCCCAGAACGGGCGGTCGGCGTGGGCCCTCTGGGCGCCGAACGGAGGGTTCATGACGACGGTCTGCGCCCGCTGTGTGCACCCCTCGACGCCCTGCTCCACGAAGTCGACCGTGACCCCAAGTCGCTCTCCGCTCTCCCGGGCGACGGCGACCGGTCCGGGGTCGATCTCGATGCCGACGACCGGCGAAGCGCCGAGGAGGGCCGAGCCGATGGCCAGTCGACCGGTCCCGCTCCCCAGGTCGAGCACGCTGCGGTCCATGAGGTCGTCGCGCGCAAGAGCGAGCTCGAGCAGCTGTGCCGCCGCCTCCGGGGAGACGCTCAGCTGCTCGAGGTCGGCCCGGGGTTCGTGGAATTCCGAGACGGTCGCCAACGCACGGACGAGCTCGCTGTGCTTCAAGGGTCCCCGCCAGCGCCCGGGCCGGTGGCGGGCGGCGTAGCGAGGAGCGCTCGGGCGGCCATCGGCTCTACGCTCGCCGGGGCGCCCTTGCGGAGAGAGGGTCTCCCGAGCGGGTCGTCGGCACCGCGCCGGGGGGGCTGCCGGGGTTCACCGCCATGGCCGGGGGTGTCGGAAGGAGCGAGCCGGGTTCGGCGGGGGAATGGATCGGCCCACCCGTCCGCCCGAATCCCGAACCCGGGAGCGCATGGGACGGTAGGCCGTCAGGGGACGAGACGACGATCCCCGGGGCTCCGGGTCCCGGCATCGGATGCTGCGGACGGAGGGGGCCGGTCGAGGCCATCCCTGAGGCCGGCGTCCCGGCCCAATGCAGGTTCCACGCGGTCAACTGATACGCGTACGTCCAGTTGGACTGGAGGTTGCCGATGGTGAACCGGTGAGCTCCCCCCGGGAGGTTCACGGCGTGCGAGATCCCGGTGTTCGCCGGTCCCCACTCTAGGGTGTAGTTCACGATGGGGTTCGCCCCCTCGATGGGCGTCGACCAGGAGAGGAGGAGCGCCGTCGCCCTCGGGGAGACCGTGAGGACCGGTGCGCTCGGCGCCCGGCTCTGAGATAGGCTCGCCGTCGCGGGGAACGGCAGGGCGGGGAGCCCCATCTGCCAGAGCCAGTAGACGGTCCCCGCCTGGGTTCCCGCCGCCGTCCCACGGATCGGGCATTGGTGGTCGATGACCCGACCGCTGAAGCCCGTGCAGGTGTAGGAGTCGGGCGTGATGAGGTAGCTTGCGTTGACGAACAGGCCATCGACCGCCCAGGAGTCGAGGAACCCCCGAAGGGCGTTCGCCTGGTTCGGGTAGTAGACCTCGCGCGGGAACGGCGACTGGTTGGTGTCGTAGAAGAGGCCGGTCGTCGGCGAATCGAGGAAGGAGTCGTTGTAAAAGCCGGAGGAGTAGGCGGTGGTGAACACGGGCCCCGAGGTGATGATCTGGCCCCGGAACTGGTCGGAGGTCACGGTCGGGCCGACCGTTGAGTTGGGGAAGCTCGGGTTGTTGAACTTCGCCTGATGCACGAGCGAGAGCAGCGTGCCGTTGCCCGGGTCGACCGAGTAGGTGTCGGTGAGGGTGAGGCTGTGGGAGGCCGAGGTGAACATGAACCGGTGAGAGCTCACGTTGTACGCCCAGCCGTCGACGGCGTCGGACCGGAAGGCGTTCGCATAGATGCCGTTGAACGTTCGCACGAAGCTGCCCCCGGGGGTGATCTGCCACTCCTGGAGGCCGTCCGCGGAGGATCCCTCCGCCTGGATGTTGATCCAGCCGTTCAGAAACGGCACCCAGTAGAGGTTGTTCGCCTCGAAGAACGGGAGCCTCGCACCCGCCCACTCGGTGTGGTTCCACAGGCTGTACTCCCAGAGCTGGCCGTTCGATTGCGCCGCCACGGCGATCGAGTCGTTCCCGTGGTAACCGACCAGGTTCGCCTGGAAGTTCGCGGTGGTGTTGCCGACCTTGAAACCGGTGAAGTTGAACAGGGAACGGGCCCCGGTGCTTACGTTGACGGCCTCGAAAGTGACCGGACTTGAGGAGAGGCAGGCCGACAGGCAGCCGAAACCGTAGACGTAAGAACCGTCCTGCGTCGCGAACTCCTCGTTCTCGACCCCGGCGTAGGCCATGACGTTCGTGTAGAGCGGCACCCAGCGGGCGATCGCCTGGACGGAGCGGTTCGCGAACGAATAGAAGACGAGGGTATCGGTCGCGTTCACGTAGAACGCCCCGTCCTGGGTCCAGGAGGTCACCGGGTTCTGCGTGGCGCCGGGTTGATCGACGTACCCCGTCAGGTTCGACCAGGCGGGCAGCAGGTAGGTCGCGTTGCCGTATGGCCGGTAAGGATAGACCCGAAGGTTCACGACGCTCCCGCCCCAGCCGGCGGAGACGGGGCTCACGGCGCCGCCGAATGCGGAGCTGTTCGGCACGAACAGGAAGTACGACCCCGCCGAGACGTTCAGGCGGAAATCGCCGAGCGCGTCGGTCGTCGTGCTGTTCTGGTACGGACAGCTCGTCGGTGATGGGGTCCCGAGGCAGCCGTACTGGGAGACGGCGGTGACGTTGACCCCTCCCATGGGAACGAGAGGATGCTTCACGCCGCGAAATCCGTCGAGCCTTCCGCTCACGCTCACTTGGGGCTCGACCGAACCCACCGCGCGAACGGCGATGGCGACGGCCACCCAGGAGCTCGTGGCGTTGAGCGTCGCGTTGACGGAGAGGTTTCCCGGGGCGCTCGCGACCTGGGAGAGCTCCCCGAGGGTCACGTACGAATGGAGTCCCGAGCTCCCCGCCTGCCCGATGAGACGGTCCCCTCCGGAGGCCGCGATCATCACCTTGTTGCCGACGGTCACCGAGAGGAGGACGAAGTCGCCGGCGATGTTCGGTACGACCGAGGCCGTCACCGACTTCGACGAGCCGTTCTTCACGGCGCCGATCGAGTCGACCGACCGGGGCGCCGTCCCGTTCAGGTCGAGGACGCCGATGGAGAACGAGGACGGAACGGTGGTGGTCACCTTCACCACGTCACCGGTCGCGGGAGCGACGCTGTCGCTCACGTAGACCTGAAGGATGAGCACCGAGCTGGTGGTCGCCTGCGCGACTCGGCTGAACAGATGGTTGCCCGTGTCCGAGATGTTGGCGAGGCCGAAGCAGCACCCGGAGGAGCCGAGGACGACGTAGAGTGCGCTCCCCCCCTTGAGGGCGAGGCTGGGCGCGCTGCAATTGGACGTGGACGGGCAGCTCGCGAAGGAGCTCGACGCGACGCTGACGGAGGCCGGGGCGACGGCAAGTTGGAAGGAGGAGCGGGCCGGGGCCGAGACGGGGGAGTGGCTAGCCTGGGCGGGGACCAGGAGCAGGAACCCTACGGCCGCCATCATGACCATGAGCTGGAGTCGCCGGGATGGCCGCCGGTAAGGGCCAGCGGGAGGCGAGCTATCGCCTCGCTGGAGCTCACGAAGAGGAGGGGAATCCCCTGGCCATCGGAGAGGTCGGGGGATTTCGGTCATCCGGGGGGTGTCCCGGGACCCCGTTCAAGGATATAGAAGGAGGGGGGATGCGGGGAGCCGGATTTGAACCGGCGAACGCCATTGCGACAGGATATCCCCAGACGGAGGGGCTCCGGGCCCTTCCGCCGTTTAAGTCCTGCGCCGTTTCCAGGCTTGGCTATCCCCGCAGCCTAGGCGGCGGGGGCGGGCGGTTCCTCAGCCTTCTCCGCGCGCGAGGACCCCTTCTTGACGGAGATCCGCTTCGGGAAGTACTTGAGGAGGATGACGTCGTTGACCGCCGAGACCCACCGGTAGGGGACGTTGATCGGCCGGGACTCTTCGACTAACAGGGGGCTCGACTCCGCAATGAACAGACCGTCGACCTTCGAGGTGTCGACGTCCACGACGATGTTGTCGACCTCACCCAGGAGGCGCCCATCGGGCGTATAGACCGAGCGTCCCAACAGTTCCGTCATCTCAACGAGCATGACCGGCTACCCAATCGCCTGAGCGGTGACTCCCCCTATTAGGCCTTTCCTTCGCTCGGCAGGCGCGGCGCCCGCTAGCCCTGGCCCGGCTCTTCGGCTTCCGGCGGGGTCGGCTGCTTCACCTGGGAACGGTACATCGTGACGAGCTCGGAGGAGGTCGTGGCGTCGGTCGCGGCCTTGTCCGTCCGGAACCGTCCCGTGAACCGGGGGAATCGGAGGGCGAGCCCGGCATCGGCCCGCAGTACGCCGACCGCCGCCCGGTGGTTCGGGCTCAGGCTCAGCTCGGCCCCCTTGACCTCCAGCACGACCTCCGGTCGGAACCACCGGTCCGGGGTGACCTCGGTCACGACGGAGTGCGGACGCTCGGCCACCTCGAACGACTTGAGCCGCTCCGGGAGGCTCTGGACGAGCTCATCGTCGAAGCCGCTGCCCACCTTGCAGAACGTTTCGTACTGGTCGCGCTCGGGATTGTAGACCGCCATCAGGAGCGCGCCATAGCCGCCGGCCCGACGCCCTCGGCCGAAGAAGGCGCCGACGACGACCCCATCCACCGAATCCTCGAGTCCCGCGGTGTAGTCGCGCTTGTACTTGATCCACCAGAACCCGCGGGCCCCCGCACGATATCCGCTCCCCGCTGCGAGCGACTTCGCCACGATCCCCTCGCAGCCGTCGGCGATGGAGCGTTCGAAGAAGGCGCTCGCCTCCTCGACGCTCGCGACGGTCGCCTGCTCGGCGAGCCGGACCCGCTCCGAGCCCTTCACGAGCTTCTCGAGCTCCGCCCGACGCTCGGGGAACGGCCGGTCGATCTGGCTCGCCTCGCCTACGAGAAGGACGTCGAAGACGAAGAGGCGCACGGGGATCTCCGAGCGCATCCGCTCGAGGTCGTACTTTCGTCCTCGCCGGCGAGAGATCGACTGGAACGGGAGGATCTCCTCCGTCTCGGGGTTCACGGAGACGCATTCGCCCTCCAGGATCGCGGGGCGCTCCCGAAGCGCCCCCGAGAGCTCCTCAACGAGCTCGGGAAACTGGGCGCTCAGCTCCTCGAGCCGCCGGGAGAACAACTTGACCGCTCCCGTCTCGGGAATGTGGGCCTGAACGCGAAGCCCGTCGTACTTGTACTCGAGCGCGGCCCGGCCGCCCATCCGCTCGAGAAGGTCCGAGAGGGTCGGCGACCGCTCGGCGAGCATCGGCCGGATCGGCCGGCCGACCTTCAAGCGGATCCGGCCCAGGCCTTCTAGCCCCTCCCGTGCGAGTGTCTCGGCCACGAGAGCTAGGTCACTTGAGACGTTGAACGCCGCCTCGATCCGCGCCCGGGCGCCCTTGTCGCCGGGGGCGAAGCGGTCGGCGAGCGCATCCAGGAGGGTCATCTCCCGGACGCCGAGGCGCATGCGGCCGAGCAGGAACCGGACGATGTACTTCGCCTCCTGAGGCTCGGAACGCTCTAGGAGGGCGACCATCCGCCGGACCTTCTCCTCCTGCGAGCCTTCCCCGCTCGCCCGGCCGATGGACCGTAGCGCTTCGTACACTTCGTTCACGGTAAGGGGCGACCCGGAAACTCCTTGCGTCCGTGCCCCGAGGAGGAACTCTACCGTCGTGCCCAGGTCACCGGAGGCCCTCAGCTTCTCCTCGAGAGCGAGCGATTCGGCGCCGGTCACGATGAGAACGGCCTTCGCCGCCAACGAATCGGCGACGCCGAGCTCTACGCCTTCGTACTCCGGCCTCAGCAGGCCCTGAGAGAGGAAGAGGACCTCCCCGAGCTCCTCGTGCTCGAGACGCGAGAGGAGCTCCGAGAGGAGCTTTCGGATCTCGAGCCGCTTCGGGGTTGCCTCGATCCGGTCGTAGGCTTGCGTGAGTTCAGCGAACCGCACGGCGGGCCCCCTCGTCGACCGATCGCCGAAGCGTTCTCAGGTTCTCCCTTGGGTCTCCGTGGGCGAAGACGCTGTTGCCGCAGACGAAGAACCTCGCTCCGGCGGCCGCCGCGTCGACGGCGGTCTCGGGGGTGATACCTCCGTCGACGGAGAGCTCGACCGGGAGACCGAGGTCGTCCAGATGCTTGCGGGCCGCCGCGATCTTGGGGAGCGCCTCCGCAAGAAAGCTCTGGCCGGAAAAGCCCGGGTGAACGCTCATCACCAGAAGCTCGTCGATCCGGTCAAGCAGCGGGGCGGCGAGGGCGAGCGGAGTGTCGGGCCGGATCGCCACCCCCGCGAAGGCGCCGAGCTCCCGGATCTTGAGGGCGAGCGCCGCCGGCTCCCGCGTCGCCTCGAGGTGGAAGACCAGCGTGGTCCCCCCGGCCCGGGCGAACGCCTCCACATGACGTTCCGGTGACTCGACCATTAGGTGGACGTCGAGCGGAAGCTTCGTCGACCTCCGGACGGCCTGGACCAGCAACGGCCCGAAGGAGATCATCGAGACGAAATGGCCGTCCATCACGTCAAGATGGAGGGCGTCGGCACCCCCCTCCTCGACGACCCGCACGGCCTCCCCCAGCGCCGCAAAGTCGGCGCTCAATAGCGACGGAGCGAGCCGGAGGGGACGCTCTCCTGAGAGCACGGCGGAGGCACCACGCGCCCTCCTTTAGTTTGTCGCGCGTCCGTGGAGGATGATGCGGTTTCTGGGCCGGGCGGGATGACCGGCGACCTGCCGACGCGGCGCCTTTGGGTTCGTGGCGACGAATAACTCGTTTGCGTGGGCGGTTGGAGCTGGGCGACTCGTCGCCCTCGTCCCGGAGCCAGGTCGACTCCGCTCTCCGTAAGAGTATATATACGGGCACCGGGCTCGAGACGATAAGTTCCGGGGGAACCCGGAAATCTGGTGAAATCGATGGGAGAAGAGGGTATGAGCGTGAGCCAAACCGGGCGCTGGCGGGGCCAGCGCGCGATGTCGACGCCGATCGGCATGGTCGTCATGGTCGTCGTGATCCTTGTCATGGGGGCCATCGGCTACGTGGCGCTGAACAAGTCGACCACCGGCGGTGGGACGACTTCGGTCAATCCAAATCCGATCGTCACCTGCACTCCGCCCACCGCTCCGATATGCGGTGGCGCTTCCAACGTCCACGACTTCTCTCTCTCTGCTCCATTCAAAACGGTCCAGCAAGGGAACCCGGTTCCATTCACCGCCGTGGTTCCGAATTCTGACACCGTGAGCTCGGTCACCTACACCTTCGGTGACGGCTCGAACCTGACGACCTCATCCCTGGCCGTCTCACACACCTACGCCTCCCCGGGCACGTTCTTCGTCTCCGTCACCGGGAAGGTCGGCTCTACCACTCACGACAGCTACCGGTCGCTCGTCGCGCTGAGCGTCGCCGCCTCCTACGCGTCGAGCTCGGGCGGCGATGTGCCGGGCGTCACGGGCGCGATCACTTCCAACAGCTCCGTCGTGTCGGGCGTTCCCCCGACCGCGGTGCTGGTCCCCGGAGGCAGCGCGACCTTTGCCGGTTCCTACACCGGCGCCCCGACCAACCCCGCGTTCTCCTTGAGCCCGCCGAACCTGATCGTGTCGAGCGGCGGAGTCCTCTCGAACACCGCACCCGCCAACGCGAGCTACTCGGCGACCGCGACCTTCGCGAACCCGGGAACCTACGTGGTGACGTTCGTCGGTATCTCCGTCGGGCAGGGGACCCCTGCGCCGAAGGCGTACCAGAACTTCACCTGGACCGTGTTCGTCGCCCCGGCCGGCTTCCACGCCGGCGTCGCGGGCACCACGGCCATCTCGAGCCCGCACAAAGGCAGCCTCGTGGTCTACGAGGACGCTCCGGGCGGCGCGCTCACGGAGGACCCGGCGATCGACTACGAGACCGTCGGCTATGAGCCGATCCTGAACGTCTACCAGTCGCTCATCGCCTACAACGGCTCGCTGAGCGGCCCCTCCCCGCAGGACTTCGTCCCGGTCCTGGCGACGTGCGTCCCGGGCAGCGCCCAATGCCAGTCGCTCTACGGAAACACCCTGGTGAGCACGGACGGCAACAACTACACCTTCGTCATCAGCTCTTCCGCGCGCTTCTACGACCCGTCGAACGCGGGTAACAGCTGGGGCGTCTACCCAACGGACGTTGTCTTCAGCATGGCGAGGGACATCGGATTCTCGACCCTCCCATGCTTCGGATGCAACAACGGCTGGATCCTCGCCCAAGCCCTCGTGAGCACGGGAAGCTCCAGCTGGGACGGCGGCACCCACTCGCTGCTCAACAACACGCCCGGCAACATCATGTCGGCGATGACCATCAACGACTCGAGCTGCCCGGCGGCGGCGATGACCAACGACCACGGCTGCGTCACCTTCCACGCGAACGCGGACAACCAGGCGTGGCCGTACTTCCTGGAGCTCGTCGCGACCGCCAGTGGCGGCGCGGTCGTCTCCTGCGGATGGTACAGCGCGACCAGCGGGGGAAACGCCGGGATTCCCGATTGGACCCTCGGCAACTCCTCGGGGAACGGCGACCACCCGTGCGGTGTCATGGGCAGCAGCGGCTGGGGCGTCGACCCGGCCACTCTCTCTGGGTCCAAGGCCACGGCCTGGGACAACTGGGAGCTCACGAGCTCGGGCGTCTCGGGCTACGTCGGCAACGTCCAGTGGGGCATGGTCGGATCTGGCCCGTACTACGCGAAGAACATCGCTCCCGGGTCGAGCTACACCCTGGCGGCGAACCCCAACTACGTCCAGAACCCACACTGCACGTGGACCGGCTGCGAGCCCGCCAAGGGCGCCTACGCCGGCTCCGTGAGCGTCGTCTGGGAGACGAGCGCCATCCCGGGCGAGCAGGCCTACGCCTCGGGGGTTTCGGACTTCGCCTCGATCCCCTCGACCGACACGGCGCTCCTGCTAC
>JAKIWY010000160.1 GCA_022749835.1 Thermoplasmata archaeon
ATGACGGCGCGAACCTGAACGCGATCCTCGGGGTGACGAACCCCGGGCGCATGGGGTTCGACGTCGCCCACCTGAATCTCCACAAGACGTTCGCGACCCCGCACGGTGGCGGCGGACCGGGCGCGGGCGTGCTCGCCGCCGGGGAACGGCTCGCCGATTACCTGCCGGTCCCCCGGGTCGTGAAGAAGGGCCGCAAGTTCCACCTCGACTACGACCGGCCCAAGTCGATCGGCAAGATCAAGACCGGCTACGGCAACTTCGGCCTCGACCTGCGGGCGTACGTCTACCTCCTGGCGTACGGAGAGGAAGGGCTCAAGCGGGTCTCGCGGCGCGCGGTCCTCAACTCGAACTACCTGGGAGCCCGACTCGGCAAGTTCCTCCCGAGACCGTTCAAGCCCCTCGTCAAGCACGAGTTCCTGCTCTCAGGGGCCCCGCTCCGCGCCAAAGGCGTGCGCACGCTCGATCTCGCCAAGCGCCTACTGGACGAGGGCGTCCACGCCCCGACGATCTACTTCCCGTCGCTCGTCGAGGAGGCGCTGATGTTCGAGTTCCCCGAGACGGAGAGCAAGCGCGAGCTCGATCTGTTCGCCGAGGCGTTCGAGCGCGCGGTCACCGATACGCCGGAGCGCCTGCACGCATCCCCGCACAATCTCTCGGTGGGCCGGGTCGATGAGGTGCTGGCCGCCCGGCAGCTCGTCCTCTCCTGGAAGGACATGCGATCCCCGCCCGAGAAGCTTGAAGCCCTCCCGACCGTAGGGGGGCCGGCATGAAGGACCGCGTGCGCCGCGTCATGGAGTCGCTCTCGCCCAAGGCCGATGCGCTCGTCCTCGCGAACTCGGTCGAGCCCCACCTCGACATGAGCTTCTTCTACCTTTTCGACGCGCCGAGCGGGCTATTCGAGGGGAGCCACGCCGTGGCGTTCCCGGACGGCCGGCTCCACGTCTTCAGCTCCCCCCTCGAGGAGGAGAGCGCGCGTCAGGCGGCGAAGGGAGACTCGTCGGTCGAGGTCCACACCGAGACCGGGGACGAAAAGCAGAAGGTCTTGAAGGGCCTGCTCGGCTCCTCGAAGAACGTCGCGCTCAACTTCCACGAGCTGACGCACGAGTCGTACCTTGCGATCGCCAAGGCGTTCCCGAAGGCGAGCTTCAGCGACGCGAGCGAGGCGCTTCGCAGGGTCCGGCGGATCAAGGACAAGAAGGAGGTCGAGCGGCTGGAGCGGGCGGCCGGCTTCGCCTCGAAGGTGGCGACCGAGATCCCCTCGATGCTGCACCGCGGGATGACCGAGCTCGAGCTCGCCGCCGAGATCGAGCACCGGATGATGCTGGGCGGCGCGGCCGGGCGCAGCTTTGCCACCATCGTCGGCTTCGGGCCGAAGAGCGCCGAACCCCACTACGCCCCGGCCGACCGCCCGCTGACCCCGGGCGTCTCGATCGTGTGCGACTTCGGGGCGCTCTGCGAGCGCTACGCCTCCGACATCACCCGCTCCTTCCGATTCGGTCCGCGCGATGACGAGCTCAAGCGGGTGCACGAGACGGTCGCCCGCGCCCAGGCGGCCGCCCTCGAGGTGATCCGCCCCGGCGCGATCGCCAAGGACGTCCACGGCGCCGCGCAGGCGGTCGTCGACGCATCCCCGTGGAAAGGTCGCTTCACCCACGGGCTCGGCCACTCGATCGGGCTCGCGGTGCACGACGGCTTCGCGATGAACCACTTGATCGACGTTCCCCTCGAGGAGGGGATGGCGATCACCGTCGAGCCGGGGATCTACCTCCCCGGCCGAGGGGGCGTCCGGATCGAGGACGACATCGTCGTCACCCGCAACGGGTACCGGTTCCTCACCACGGCCCCCCGGGAGTACATCGAGGTACCCGCGTGAGGTTCGGGGTCCTGACGGGCGGCGGCGACTGCCCCGGGCTCAACGCGGCGATCCGGGGCGTCGTCTATCGGGCCAACCGTCTGGGCCACGAGACGATCGGGTTCCGGGACGGCTGGAAGGGGGTTCGCGACGGACTCTCTCGCCCGCTCACCCCAGGGGAGCTGTTCGATTCCGTCACCCGCGGGGGCACCGTTCTCGGCACCTCCCGCACGAATCCGTTCAAGAGCCCGGAGGACGCGGCGAAGGTGTCGGGCACGCTTTCGAGCTTGAAGGTCGACGCGCTCGTCGCCATCGGGGGGGACGATACGCTCACCGCCGCCCGCGAGCTATTCCGGCGCGGCGGCAAAGTGGTCGGCGTGCCGAAGACGATGGACAACGACGTCGCCGCGACCGACTGGACGTTCGGCTTCGACTCCGCCTCCTCGGTCTCCACCGAAGCGCTCGAGCGCCTTCGCGACACGGCATCGAGCCATCACCGGGCGATCGTCCTCGAGGTGATGGGCCGTGAGGCCGGGTGGGTGGCCCTCGCCACCGGGCTCGCGGGGGGCGCCGACGCCACCCTCGTCCCCGAGGAACCGTACGACGAGGCGCAATTGATGCGGCGCGTTCGCTCCGCCCATGGCGCCCGCGGCTTTGCCATGGTCGTCGTCTCCGAGGGGGTCGACCTCGGGGCGGCGAAGGGCTCGGCCGGCGGGGCCGACCAGTTCGGCCACGAGCTGCTGAGGGAGCGGCAGGTCGGCCAGCTCCTCGCGGAACGGATCCAGAAGGAGACCGGCATCGAGACCCGCAGCGCCCAGATCGGGCACATACAACGGGGCGGTCCCCCGACGCTCTTCGACCGGCTGCTCGCGACGCGGCTGGGCGTGAAGGCCGTCGACCTTGCGGTCGAGGGCCACTTTGGCCAGGTCGCCGTGCTGCGGGGCGAAGCGGTCCGGGGCGTCCCCTTCGACGAGGCGCTCCAAGGGACGAAGCGGGTCGGTGCCGACTGGCTTGAGCTCCTGCACACCTTCGAGCCGTAGGCTCCGATGCCGGTTCGTGCGCTCTGGCGGGAAGGAGAACGCCTCGCGCTCATCGACCAGCGCCTGCTCCCCGGGAGGCTCAAGGTCCTCAGGCTCTCCCGCGCCGCCGACGTGGCGATGGCGATCCGCAACATGACGGTCCGAGGCGCGCCGGCGATCGGTGTCGCCGCCGCCTATGGGATGGCGATCGCCTCGAAGGAGAAGCGCTACACCGTCGCCCGCGCCGCCCGGTTGTTGGGCTCCACCCGACCGACCGCCGTCGATCTGTTCGTCGGGATCGAGCGGGTCCGAAAGGCCTGGGCGCAAGGGGAGGACACATTTCCGGCGGCGGATCGTTACCGTGACGAGATCGTGGGGGAGTGCCGACAGATCGGCGAGGCCGGCGCGAAATTGTTCAAATCGCACAGCAAGGTGCTCACGCATTGCAATGCCGGAGCGCTCGCCACCGTCGAGTGGGGGACGGCGCTCGCCCCCCTGCGCGTCGCGCACGACCGGGGCGCCGAGCTGTTCGTGTGGGTCGACGAGACCCGCCCGCTCCTCCAGGGGGCGCGCCTCACCGCGTGGGAGTTGGGCCGCGAGCGGATTCCCTATGCGGTGATCGTCGACAACGCCGCCGGTCACTTCATGGCGACCGGCGAGGTCGACTCGGTGATCGTCGGTGCCGATCGCATCGCACGCAACGGGGATTTTGCCAACAAGATCGGGACGTACGAGAAGGCGGTCGTGGCGAAGGAGAACGGGATCCCGTTCTACGTCGCCGCCCCGTGGAGCACGTTCGATTCGCGCCGGCCCAACGGAGAGGCGATCCCGGTGGAAGAGCGGCGACCCGAAGAGGTGCTGAGCTACGCCGCAAAGGTCACGGCGCCCAAGAACGGGCGGGCGCGCAACCCGGCGTTCGACGTCACTCCGAACCGCTTCGTCACGGGGTTCGTAACACCGGACGGTGTGGTCACGCCGAGGCGCTTGGCGAAGACGTTCTCGGCACGCGGCGGGAACTGAACGACGCTCTCGGCCTTGCGAGCGGGGCCCTGTGGGCCCAGCCTATAGGGAGGTGCCGAGGAGGTGGACGATCCCGTGGAACCAGGAGCCCACGGCCGGGGCGAGGTTCAAGCCGATGTAGCTCAGCACGACCACGCCGGAGAGAAGGACGACGACCGTCGTCAGCCACGCCATCGCTGCTCCCATCGTTTCTTCCTCCGATGCGAGGGGCTTTTTCGTGCGAGGCGATAGATAAACTGTTCTTTCCACCCGCACGGTGGGTCCCCGGTAGTCGCGGGGGCGTGGGTAAAGGCCCGCGGGGGCGCGCAAGATTCAAGAGACGCCACCGCTAGGGCGCAGCGAGCTGCCCTGGTAGTCTAGTGGTCTAGGATCTAAGTCTGTCGAGCTTGGGACTCGGGTTCGAAGACGGGTGCGGCCCGACCGCTCCCGCCGAAACTCCCGACCAGGGCGCTCTCCCCGCCGCGCCGCCGGCTC
>JAKIWY010000161.1 GCA_022749835.1 Thermoplasmata archaeon
AGCCGGTCGAGACGCCGTTCGTCCCGTCCGCGGCCCCGCAATCCCCGCTCGCCGAAAAGACGCTGATGCCGGCGGCGGCGGCCAGCTCGAGGACGGGGTGGAGAAGGGTGTAGGAGCCGTCGGAGCTCGCGTTGCACCCCGCCGAGCACGGGGTGACGGCGGAGTTGTACACGCCCACGTCCGGCTCGCCCCAGCTCAGCGAGACGACGTCCGCCTTCTGGTGGGAGATGACCCAGTCGACGCTCTCGTAGAGGCTGGCAAAGGCGTCCGGGGAGAACGTCATGAGGATCGATGCCCCCGGCGCCATCCCCCGGGACCACTGGAGGTCGAGAGCCTCCTCGAGACCCCAGCCGGTGCTGCTCGCGTTGAGGTCCTTGGTCGTCGGCACCGGGTAGGCGTAGGTGACGTTGCCGACGGGGAACGAATTGTTGGCGGCGAAGGAGGCGAGGTCGGACTGAAGGGTCGGTTGGGACTCCGAGCCGTCGTAGGGGTCCACGACCGCCAGCCGCACCCCGGAGCCGTTCGTCCCTCCGGCGAGCAGCGCGCTCGCGTTGTACGCGCCCTGGACCTCGCAGGGGACGTAGTAGGAGATGCTGACGCAGAGGCCCCCGCTCGACGGATGCCCGAAGCCCGTCCGGGCGGCCGAGGGCCGGGGAGTCGACTCGTTCCCGAGCCCGAGCGCTCCCGTCCACGGGATTCCGCTCGGGAGCCACGCCGCGGTCGAGTGGCTGAAGAACGAGCGACCGCCGCCCTCGTACCGCTCGAAGGAGGTGTGGAAGGCGTGCGAGAGGTTGCCGGCCGACCCCGAGACTCCCAGGACCAATCGGTCCGGGCTCGACGTCACGGAGAGGCCGCTCTTGAGGAAGTACTGACGAGCGGTATCGTAGAGCTGCGGAGTGGGACCGAACCGGGCGGTGAGCTCCGCGACCGAGGCGAACTGCCGGTACGTCGGGGTCCCCGGGGTGTACTCGAGGGTCAGGGCGGCCGCCAGACCGGAAGGGTCCCGCGCAGCGAGCCCCACGATCACCTGCAGGGGTTGGCTCGCGTCGAGGCTTCCGAGAGCCCGAACGCCGGGCACCACCCGTATCGCCGGGGAGACTTCGACCAGGGCTCCACCGGTCGGTCCGAGGCCCCTTACCCCGTGATCCGTCGAAGCGCTCTGGGCGGCGACGCGCTGCGGGCTGGCGGGAAGGCTGGGCACGGTGAGCAGGAGCAGCACGACGACGACGACCGAGAGAACGATGCGATGGAGCCGACGGGTCACGGGGTCTTCCTCTCCTACCAAGGAGACCGCTCCTTATCAAGCGCTTGACCCGGGAGTCGCATCCCGGGCCGGGCCCCCTGCCCGGAAGCGCCGGGAAGGCGCGGTTCCCTGCCACCGCGGGGACCCGGCCGCCCGCTCATCATCAGGTCCGCGGCGAGCGAGCGTCGTTCGCCCGGCGACGTCCGGGCTTTGCCAGACTTTATCTTCGCTCCCGACAGAGCGGGCACGGAGCCAGCATGGACGCGATCGAGGGCGGCGCGATCGTCCTCCTCCTCATCGCGCTCTACGCGGGCGCCGTCTGGGCCCTGCGACGCAGCGGGCGGATCGGCAAGGACCGCGCGCTCTCCTTCTTCGGTCCGGCGCTGATGCTCAAGACCCGGCGAGGTCAGAGCTTCCTCGACCGCCTCGGCCGCTACCGGCGGTTCTGGAGCGTGGCGGGCGACATCGGGATCGCCCTCGCGATCTCGGCGATGGCGCTGATCGTCGGCCTGCTCGTCCTCGGCGCCTTCTACGTTCGCCAGGTTCCGGCGAGCGCCGCGCCGTCGCCGCAGGAAGCGCTCGGTCTCCCGGGGATCAACCCGATCATTCCTCTCGGCTACGGCCTGGTCGCGTTGATCGTCGGTGTCGTGCTCCACGAGCTATGCCACGGCGTGGTCGCGCGCTCCCAGGGTATCGGGGTCAAGAGCATCGGCATCCTCTGGCTCGTCATCCCCGTGGGGGCGTTCGTCGAGCAGGACGACGCCGACATGCAGGCCGCGCCCCGCCGGCGGCGCGACCGCGTCGCCGCCGCGGGGGTGCTCGCGAACTTCGGACTGACCGTCGTGTTCTTCGTGCTCCTCGCGGCGCTGCTCTCCACCTCGGTGACGCCGGTGGCGGACGGGCTCGGGATCTCCTCCGTGGTCTCGGGGATGCCGGCGAGCAACGCGAGCTTGGCGGCGGGGGATGTCCTCACCTCCCTCAACGGGACGATGACGCCGAACGTCGGCGCCCTCGAGGACGCCCTTTCGACGACCCACCCGGGCGAGAACGTCACGATAACCTACTACAGTACGTCGTTGGATAGGTCGGTCACCTCGACGCTCACCCTCACCTCGCTCACGGCGCTCGACGGGGTGAAGGCCGACCGCAACCGCTCCGCGCTCGGCGTGGTGCTCACGCCGCTCACCCCGGCCCAGCTCAGGACGGAGCTCGTCTCCCCGGTCTCCGCCTCCGGGGGACCGCTCATCGGGGTCACGACATGGATCATCCTTCCGCTCGCGACGCTCGAACCGGTCTCGTCCCAGACCGCGGTGTTCTTCCACCTCTCCGGCCCGATGGCGTCGCTCGGCTCCGGCGGCTTCTGGATCGTGGCTAACCTGCTCTACTGGCTCGCGTGGATGAACCTCCTGCTCGGACTGTCGAACGCGCTTCCGCTCGTGCCGCTGGACGGGGGCCTATTGTTCCGCGATTTCATGGCGACCCTGGGGGCCCGGCTGCGCCGCGGCTGGAACGCATCGCAGCTCGAGCAGTTCGCGTCGCGCGCGGCGATCGCCTCCTCTCTGATCATCGTCCTCCTGCTCGTATGGCAATTCGTCGGCCCCCAGCTATAGCGGAACGGGCGCTCTTCGCGGAGTACCCGTTTCTTCCCGGCGCCGAGAGCCTTGTACAGGAGCTCGCCCCGTCCCTTAGGGAGCTGCTTGACGACCCCGCGTTCCGCCGGGTCCGCGAGCTGGGACGATCGCGGGTGCGCGCGGCTTCCGACGACCCGTCGGGGGCGACCGGAATGGCCGAGCTATCGGTCGCGGCCCCGGACGAGCGGTTCCTCTCCTTCCTCTACGCGCGACTTCTGCTCGCGGCCGCGCCGCACCGGGCTCCGTTGCGTCGGTGGGCGGTCGCCGAGGCGAAGCTCGCCTTCGCCCGTCTGCGCACCTCCGACCTGGAGTCGCTCGGCGATTTCGCCGGTCGGCTGGGATACGAGCTCGCCGTGGAGGGCCCGGAGGTGAGCTTCCCCATCGAGGCGTACCTGAAGCTCGCGGTGCCGATCCGCGAGGCGGAGTTCCGGCTCGCCTCCCAACGACTCTCCCGGGGGAGGGTATCGGTCGGCCGGGAGCGGGCGGCCCGGTTGCTTCAGGAAGGGATCCGCTCCCTTCTCTCCGAACCGCTCGAAGTCACCGAGGAGGTCGTCCGGGCGTTGAGGGAGGGCGAATCGGAGTTTCTCGCCGACCTGGCGGAGCGGGTGCCGGCGCCGACCGGGCGAGGCTCCGCGGGGTTCGCCCGTCTCTTCCCAGAACGATTCCCCCCGTGCATCCGCAAGATGCGTAGGATGCTCAACGCCGGGGAGAACCTTTCCCACTCCGGGCGCTTCGCGCTCGCCGCCTTCCTCCACCGCGCCGGGGCCGACGCCGAGACGATCGTCGACAGTTTCCGGGGAGCCCCGGATTTCGACGAGGGGATCACGCGCTACCAGGTCGAGCACATCACCCGTCGGAACGAGGGCCAGGGGTACGAGCCTCCGGAGTGCGCGACCCTGCGGACGCACGGGCTCTGCCTGCGCGACGGCGACCCGGACGCCCCGTTGCCGGCGGACCGGCTGCGCGAGCCGCTCTGCTTCGAGCCGACGCTTCGTCACCCGCTGCAATACTACCGGTCCCGCGAGCCCCGGGGGGCCCCGCCTCCGGTCCCGGGCTAGCAGGAAGGGCTCAACCGGCCGGCGGCAGGGACCCGTAGGTCGTCCGGGCACGCCAGATCGCGGTCCATTGGCCGGCGAGCACGAAGTAGAGCAGCGCCACGTCCAGCACCGTGAAGGTCAGGAACGAGAGGTGGATCCGGGAGAGCGGCTCGCTCGCCGCCCAGGGCCACGGGAGCGAGAGGTCGAACTCGAGCAGCGCGGCGAACGCAAGGACGATGAGCCGCTCCGCCCGGCCGAGTAGACCCCCGTAGAGCCGACCGGCCCCGACCGCCTGCGCCTGGGTCCCCATATAGCTCACGAGAAGCAGGCTCACCAAGGCGAGGAGCGCGAGGATCGGGTCCACAAAACCCGAGAAGGCGATCCCGAGGACGATCAAC
>JAKIWY010000162.1 GCA_022749835.1 Thermoplasmata archaeon
ATCGGCACGTCCTGACTATCGACGTAGCTGCCTCCCGGGCCCACCGACATGTTGAACGTCTGGCTTCCGCAGGTGAGCCCGAAGGCGTCGTCCACGGTGACCCGGAGGCTTCCGACCTCGGCGAACATGGCATGGTTCGCAAAGCTTACCGTGACCGGCACCACGACGCTGCCCCCCCCTCCTCCCTTCGGGGTGCCGACCTGGACGCTGAGGCCGTAGAACGGAGCTCCCCAGGAGAGATTCGTCTTGGCGTCGAGAGTGACCGAGAAGACACCGGCGTAGAGCGCCTGCGCGCGGACGGTCGTCGGGAGCTGCACGTCCTTGGTGAACAACGTAGGCTCCGAGGCGACCGAGTCGAGGGCGATGAGGGCGGTGAGGGGCACCGCGGAGGTCGCCCCCGGGCCGACCGTGACACTCGCAGATATCCCTTGGGCGAACGGGTCACCGTCCGGAAAGTAGACCTGCGTCGAAAGGACGAGCCCCGTGATCGGGTAGAATCCGGGGTTCGAGATGTTGAAACCGGCCGTTACCCTCAGGGTGTTGTTGGCGACCAAAGCCACCGACGCCTGGGTCGAGCTCTCCTTGAGGAGCCGGATCTGGGCTCCCGAGTAGGCGGCGGTCGCGACGAAAGCGAGGACGACAACGACCACGAACACCGAAGCCCGGCGAAACGCCCGGGCGATACGATACGCCGCGGGGAGATGCCTCACGGCGACCGTCCGAACCGCCGGGCGGTAGCGAGGTCGACGGCCCGGGAAACGCACCGGTGGCTTCGCTCGGCGGTGTTAGCGCGATTCTCGTCAACCGATCGCTGGGGGCGGGGATTCGGAGAAGGGGGAGAGGGCACCGCGCCGGGCTCGACACGGCCGGGCCGAGCTCTGCGGATGGGCCCGTGCGGTTCCCTTAGAACGGGGCGGGCATTCGATTCCACGATAGACCCCCTCCGTGCCGGAGGGCGTCGGAAGATTGGACGGACCCGTCCTATAGGCGTTCGCTCGCACTGCGCGGCCCGCGGCGCTGGCCCAGCCGCTCGCGGTCAGGGCGCGCGGGATCGAGAACGATCACGGCGAGGACCCCGCTCGTCGCCTGGCCTCCACTCTGGTCGGTGACGGTGACGTTCAGCAAGTAGAGTCCCGGGGCGGCCGCCTGGCAATAGGCGGTCCGGTTCGTCAGCCCGCTGCAGCGGCTAGGCAGCCCCGACCAGTTGTACGAATAGCCCCCGGTCCCGGCGGTCGCCAGCGCCGAAACGGTGAACGTTCCCGAGAGACCGACCGGGTCGACGGAGGAGAACGGGCCCCGGACGCCCAGCGGAGCGCCGGGAGTCGGGTAGCTCCTCAGGTCGTACCACAGATTGAACTCCCCTCCCAGAAGGGGATTCGAATTCGCGCTCGCCGGGTCGATCCACGGGGCGAGGGCGACGACGTTCGTGAGTTGGCCCACCCACACGTAGAGGGCGAGCGCATTGAGGATGTGCTCCGCCTCGCCGTATAGGCCAAGCGCGCTCGCGTTGACCGGCCCCCGGGCGGCGGCGTTGAGCGCGGAGAGCATCGCATCGTAGGCGGCCCCCTGGCATCCCTGGGAGACCGGGACCCCGAGCCGCGCGTAGTGCATCGCGGAGGTGTTGCACCCGCTTGCGTTGAGGGGTCGCAGAGCCTCTGCGAGCGCGTCGCCGGCGGTGTAGGCGGAGTCGGGGTAGAGTGCGGGCTGGACGAAGTCGGTCGGGTCGGCGTAGTCCGCCCGCCACGTGGGGGCCATGACCACTGTCAGTGCATCGCCGCCGGGTCCCCAGAAGTAGTTGTTGAGCAGGTACTGGGCCGCCGAGACGTTGTAGAGCACCGGTGTCACGCTGTGGTTAGATAGTGTATTGATCGAGCTCGCCCAGAGCGCCAAGGCGCGGGCGGAGGGGCCGGACCCGTTCAGGAAGCAGATCGGGAAACTGCACGGGTTCTTCGGCGTGCACGCCGCTCCCGCGAGACCGTCCGAGGCGGTCCGGGCCCACCACCAGCCCGCGCTCCCGACCGCGGAAGCGTTCGGGCTCGCATCGCCTTGGGGCCAGCTGACCGTGCTGGGGCCGCCGCCGCCGAGGAGCCCCGGGAGGATCCCCCCGACCGGGGAGATGGCCTCGAGTCCGCGACTGGTAAACACGCGCTGCTGGGCGCTCGCGTAGGGGAAGGCGTGCACCAGGAATTGCCGGAAGTTAACGTCGGCCAGGAGGGCGGGGGGGGCGGTGAGGTTGCGACCGGTGAGCCGGTCGGCCAAGCTCACGTTGTAGTTGAGGTTCAACTGCGCGAACGATTCGCCGAACGTGGCGACGGTGCGGGTCGCCGCGAGGCCCAGTGCGACGGCGTGCGACAAGGACCCGAAATCCGTCGGGGTGACGGCGGCGAAGTCGACGCCGCCGTTCACGAGAGCGCCGAGGTCAGAGGATGAACTACCGTTCCATAGGACCGAGACCTGTGGGTCGAAGGTACCGAACTTCGGAAGGCAGCCGGCGAACGTGCAGGTCGGGGTGGCCGTGTACGACGGGTTCGCGCTCAGATTGTAACCGAGCCCCGGACGATACCCCGACAGGTAGTAGGGGCCTGAACCCGCGCTCTCGTTCTGTACGTTCCCCAGGTACGCCCCGCCCAGGTAGCCCGAGCCGCGGATCTCCCAGGCGTCCCAGTCCGTGGGGGTGAGGTTCGCCGGCGCCACGCCGAAGCCCGGGGTGCCGGGCGACGGGCAGGAACGGTCGCCCGATCCGGTGAAGTTGCCCCGGGTCCAGTAGGGCACGCCGTTGCCCTGGGCGTTCGCACTGAACCATCCGCACGGAACGACGGCGCCCGACTGGACGTTGGCGAGGAACTCGAGGAACGCGCGCGCCGAGGTCCACGCCGAGCCGGTGCCGTTCTGCGTGTGGAAAGTGATGCAACCGTGACCGCCGTGGACGAACGCGGCCGCCGGGCAGTTCTGACTGTCGTTGAGGGTCATCGACTCGTAGAGGTGCTGGGGCGTGGTGTTGAACGGGACATGGAGGCCGAGGTCCCACGAGCCGTTCCCTGTGGGAAGGAGCGCCTGGGCGAGCAGCCAGCCGCTGTTGCACTGCGGGCATCCCAAGTCGGAGAACGCCATCTCACGCAGGAACGAGAACATCACGTCGCTCGGCCAGACGGCCCAGGCATGCCGGTTCAGCGAATCGTAGAACTTCGAGTACTTGTTCACCACGAAGGTGACGTTCGTCCCGTTGACGAGGGTGTTGCCGCCATACAGGGAGGCACACAGCGGGCTTCCCGGGACGCAGGTCGCCAGCACGGGCACGAAATCCGCGGGGGAGGGGCCGGTCGCGCTGCCGTTTGGGGCGATCAGGGACTGATAGACGTTCGCCACGACCTCGGATTCGGCGTTGTTGCCGAACCCGAAGGCGGGGTCCAGCGTCGGCGCGCCTCCGGGGGCTGCCTCGGCGGCGATGAGTGATCCGGGGTGCGGCGAAGAGGGAAGCGGCAGATCGGAGCCCGCGAGCCCGCTGCCGACGAAGATGCCGAAGGTGAAGTTGCTGTAGGCGACGACCGCTGCCGAGTGGCTCGGCGTCACGGTGGGCAGCGAGAAGGTAAGGTCGTACACCGCCGAGGGGGTGGTGCTCGCGAAGCCGACCGTGACCCAGCTCGTGGCGTTGGAGCTCAGGCTCTCGTTCGTGAAGTTGGCGTACGGCTTGCCGGCGGTGCTGACGCTGAAGGAGGTCGCGAGCAGCTGGGAGCGCGGGTTCGTCGGCGGGCTGACAACGCTCACCGATACGCTGACTCGACCGCCCGCAGGGATGAGCGCCGTGGCGTGGGTGGCCGAGGTGCCGTTCGAGACCACCGCGCCCGTGACCCCCGCGAGATTGCCGAGGACGTCCGGCGTGTACGACGAATCCACACGGACCGGGACGATCGAGGCGAGGTTGTCGTGCGTCTGACCGAGGGCGTCGACCCCTTGGGCGTATACCGGGTAGAGGCCCGGCCCGGAATAGACATGCGGGACTTGCCAACTGGTCGTGCTGAGGCTACGGCCGTCGCCGAAGGCATACCGATAGCTGACCGCCAGAGAGCCGTTAGGCAGAACGGCCGCCACCCGCAAGGCGGTGCCGGAACGGACCTCGTACTCCTCGGGGCTGACGGTCAGGTCGTGGAGCGCACTCCCCGCGATCGGCGCCGGCGTTGAGCAGGCGACGGCCGGGGTTCCGCTGCAGGCAATGGCCCTCGCCGATCCGGTGGCGTGCGAGCCCGCGAGTGCCGCCGGTCTCGGTCCGATCGTCGGG
>JAKIWY010000163.1 GCA_022749835.1 Thermoplasmata archaeon
CGGCGATCGAGGCGATCCTCGCCAACGACGCCTACCGGAGCGCGCTGGGACGGCGGGGTCGCGAGTTCGCCTGCAGCAACTGCGGCCACGAAGGGTACGGGGAGCGGCTTCTCAGCGCCTACCGAAAGGCAATCGAGTGAGGATCCTCATCTTCGCACCGAACATCGGGGCGAGCCTGAGCATCGGGGGCGGCAACAACTTCGTCGTCAAGCAGGCGGCCCTTCTCTCTTCCGAGCTCGGTCAGGAGGTCGTGCTCGCCGGCTTCCACGCGTTCAGCCTCCCGGAGCTCGTGCGGGCGCACGGCCTTTGGCTCGACCCTCAACGCGTGCGCGTCGTCTCGGGCGGCGGCTCTTTGGGGTTCCGACTGTTCCGCTCCTTCCCGCTCAAGCTGCTCGCCTACAATGTCCTCGTGAGCCCTCGCTACCGCCGCTGGGTCGACAGGACGATTCGCCGAGTCGACCCCGAGCTCGTCTGGTTCCACGACGACATCCCGAGCTGCGCCGTTCCCGCGCTCAACGGACGCCGGACGCTACTCTACGTCCACTACCCGCTCCTCGGACGTACCGTCGAGGTCTGCCCACCGATCGCGCATACCCGCGGGCTCGTCGAGCGGCTGAACGATGCGCTGCTTCAGTCGGTCCTTAGAGGGTCTCTCGTTGCAAGGCCCGAGGAGGTGGCGGAGGAGGTCTGGGCCAATTCGACCGTGACGCGCCGAGCAATCCAGAAGGTGTGGGGGACCCGACACGAGAGGACGGTGTTCACCTACGTACCGCCGACCGAGCTCGTCCGCGAAAAAGAAAAGGTCATCATGGCGGCCGGGGCGTTCTCGAAGGGGAAGAACTATGAGGCGCTCCTCCAGGCGTTCGCCGGCGCGGGTCTCGAAGACTGGCAGCTGCATCTCTTCGGTGCCGCGCGCGATGCGGGGTATCTCGCGCGCCTCGAGCGCCAGGTCGAGGACCATCGGATGAAAGGTAGAATCGAGATGCATCCGGACGCTCCCCGGGCGGACGTCCTGGAGGCCTTCGCCCGCGCGTCGATCGTCCTCCAGGGTGGCGAGTTCGAGCCGTTCGGGCTCTCGATGCTCGAGGGAATGGCCCACGGCGACCTCCCCGTCGCCTTTCGCAGCGAGTTCTCCGGCTCCTGGCTGGACGTCCTCGGTTCCGGCCGATGGGGCTCGGGCTTCTCCACCGCCGACGAGCTCGCCGCGGAGTTGCACCGTCTCGCCGAGGTGCAGCGCTCGGAATCGAGCGCGCTCGCGTTCGAGCGCTCGCAACAGTTCTCCCGGGAGGCCCTTAAGGAAGAGTTGGGGCGGACTCTGTGAGGCGTTGGAATGGCGCGCGCGACTACCTCGCGGCCCACGGGAAGTCCGGCGTAGCGATCTCGACCCTGCTCGTCAGCGTCGCGGCACTGGTGGCGATCTTCCGCTGGGAGATCCTCGCTCAGATTCCGTACCCCCCGAGCGCGGATGCGGGCTCCGACCTGTATGTGACGCGCCTGACCCTCGGTCACCCGCTGGTCCACTCGTGGATCTCCCAGCAGCCCCCGGTCTACTACCTGCTCATCGAAGCGCCCGCCACGGCCGCGCTCGCCCCGTTCGTGAGCGTCGATTTCGTGATGGCGATGGTTCCGGCGCTCATCGTGTTCCCGGGCTATCTTCTGATCCGGGAGACGGGGGCGAGCCGCCCCGGCGCGATCCTAGGGGCGGCCCTGCTCGCCGTCGCCACGGACTTCAGCCTGATGGTGACGTGGAACGGCGGGTCGAACATGTTCGCGATCGTGCTCCTCGCCTTCCTACTCTACTTCCTCATCCGGACCTTCCGGACCCCGGACCGCTGGCACATCGCGCTGAGCGGGCTCTTCCTGTCGCTCATCGCCGGGACCCATGAGCTCACCTTCACGCTCGCGCTGCTCATCCTCCTCTACGCGACGGTCGCCTGGGTCCTGCTGAGCCGGTCGGTCAGGGTCCCGCTCAAGACGTTCTTCTCGATCATCGCCGTCGGCGCGGTGCTCTCGCTGCCGTACCTCGCCGTGTATGTGACGTCGGTCCACCAGTCGACGAACCTGGGCGTCGGGGGCTACCTCTACGCGCTCACGGTCGCCTACCAGATGTTCCCCACGTTCGCCTGGGGGTTCCAGGGAACGGTCGTCCCGCTGCTCGCGTGGGTCGACGCCAGTCTCGGCATCGTCGCGCTCTCGGCGCTCTGGCTGCACTCCGAGCGCCTCGATGCGGCCAACGTGCTCGCCTGCACGATGATCGGCGCCCTGACCCTGCCGCTCCTCGATGCGTCGAACGCGTTCCGTGGCTTCTACTTCCTTCCGCTCGCCTTCATCGTCCCGATCCCGGTCCTCCTCGAGGACGGCTGCGGCCTCGTGAGCCGGGCACTCGTCGCTCGGATCCGGCGCCCCACCACCGGTTCGCCCCCGACCCCGGGCGACGGAAGGCCGAGGCGCTGGAGCCTCCGCACCCGCTCCGCCCTGCCTCGGCTCGTCCCCTTGGGCGTCGCCGGGGCGCTCCTTCTCATGCTGATCGTCCCGAACGTAGAGTTCTCCCAGACGTCGATGCAACAGGCCGAGGCGTTCTACTCCGGGCTCAACCCGGACTCCGTCAACGTCCTCAACTGGATGAAGGGGAACACCGCGCCGTCGGCGACGTTCTTCGACATGTCCGGCATCTCCGCGTGGATCTGGGGGTACGCCGACCGCTGGGCGTACGCGCCGGGCTCGCTCAACGGCCAGGTCACCGTCCAGTCGTACCAGTCGACCCTCACCGCGGATTACGTGATGCTCGGCCAGCATCTCCTGGGAAACCAGTACCTCTACGTCGCCACGAACTACCCGAGCCCCCACGCGGCGCCGCAGGTCTACCTCGACATCGTCGGGTACTGGGACCCCCTCGAGGAGAGCGAGTCGGGGCTCGTGCTGCTGCACGCCCTCCAGGGCTCGAGCCCCGTCAACCTGAGCCTCGATTCGGCCCAGTACGAGGGGTTGACGAACTCGAGCTCGGGGAGCACGATGAGCTACACCTACCAGTTCCTGTGGCCCTCGGCGGGGATCGGTGCCCACGAGCGCATCGCCCTCAACGGCCAGGATGTGAGCATCGCCTGGAGCCTGACGAACGCCACCCTCCAGAACGTCAGCATGGCGTTCAACGTGCCCCCTTCCGGCTATTACTACGAGTACGTGGACATCCCGCAGGGAGCGCTGGCCGGCGCGATGAAGGACACTTTCCGAGCTGGGCCGGACACGTTCTCCCTGCAATTTGACGGCGGGCAGAACTCTCAGCTCATCGACTCCTCGGGCTGGCTGCGTCTCCAGACGACCGTCCCTTCCACGCTATGGGTCAACGGCTCGGGGATCGTGGCCGCGGGGGCTCCGACCGTCTCGATCGCCGAGACATCCCACATCCTGGGCGGGCTCGGCGTCGACTACATCGTCCTCGAGTACGACCGCGCGTACGACCTCTATCTGCGCATCAACGCGAACGCGCTCTCCGGGGTGACCACGACCCGCGTCTACCAGAGTGGGAACTACTACGTCTTCTCTGCCGCGATGGTCCCCTAGCATGGCCCCGCCCGGCGAGCGGCTCTGGCAGTTCGGGCTCCGGCGCCTGAACGACTCCGATGTGCTCGCGAACGTGGTCTTCCCCCTC
The DNA here is from genome assembly GCA_022749835.1 of Thermoplasmata archaeon. Classification (GTDB taxonomy): domain Archaea; phylum Thermoplasmatota; class Thermoplasmata; order Lutacidiplasmatales; family UBA184; genus Lutacidiplasma. The sequence goes on from JAKIWY010000163.1 coordinate 3,650, forward strand.
TACCTCTGGGGGGTCCGCCGATTTCCCCGGTTCCATCCGCTCCTCCTCAACCGGGACCGCGTGCCCGTCGAGGGCGGATCGGTGGTCCGGGCGCGCTCCTCCACGAAGACCCCCTTCGAGATGGAGCTCGACACTCGGGTGGGTGGGGACTGCCACATGCTCTCGCTCTTCCGGCGCGGCGAGCTCTACGAGCCGGACGTGACGCAGTTCATCGAGCGGACCTTGGTCCATGGGGGGACGTTCATGGACGTCGGAGCGAACAGCGGCTACTTCACGCTGCTCGCCTCGGCCCGGGTCGGCCCCACCGGTGTCGTCCACGCCTTCGAGCCGAATCCGGAAGCGGTGGCCCGGCTCGAGCGCAACCTCAAGCTCAACGGGTGCAAGAACGTCGTCGTCCATCCGGTCGCTCTCGGCGCGCACGCCGGCCGGGTGACGCTTCGCCGGTCGCTCATCACCGACGGGATGAACTCAGTGCTCGAGCTGCCACAGTCCGCCCCCGGACCGGAATGCCCCCAGGAGGTGCTGCCGCCGCCGGGGCCCGGGGGACCGGGTACTTGGGTGAAGATCGACGTGGAA
>JAKIWY010000164.1 GCA_022749835.1 Thermoplasmata archaeon
CCGGCGTGACGATCGTGAGGGTGAAGGTGGCAGTAGCGCCGGGTGCGATCGTGAGCGGCAACGAAGGAGAGATCGACGTTTCCGTGAACGGGAACTGGATGTCGATCGAGTTCACCTGGTGATCGAACAGTGCCGCGGAACTGGTCAGGCGCAACGTGTAGTCGACGACGGTCGCCGTGTGCCAGTGCACGGGGCAGGAGTTGCAAGCGCTCTGGGGTGTCGGCCCGAAGTAGCCCGATGTAGCTCCGGTGTAGGCGATATTCCAGTTCACCCCGGTGACGACGACCTGGGTCGTCGGGGCGAGGGCGCTCGTCAAGAGGTACCCGACGACCACGGAGACTACGATGACCACGGCCACCACGCCGATGACGACCGCCACGACCCACCCGTCCCGCGCCGCAGGGCGCGCCGGTGGTGGGTAGAGGAACGCCGGAGGCGGTGGAGGTAGGTAGGCCGGCGCCGGCGCAGCCTGGGGATGGGCGGGAGAGCCGGGGGTCAGCGGGTCCGGAGCGGGCGAGGCCAACCGATTTCCGCAATTTGGACAGAACTGGGAGCCGAGGGGAAGCGGCGAACCGCAACGTGAACAGAACGGGCTCGACAACGACCCCCGACCCGCGTATCGGTATTTGATGCTGAGGTTGCGTTAATAGCCGGGTAGCCAAGGGGGCGTCGTGCGGTCGATCTGTCCCGTGGTGAAGCGAGTGGAGGAGACCCCGAGCACGGTCACCCTGACCTTCGACTACGAGACACGCACTTCGCCCGGACAGTTCGTGATGCTCTGGATTCCGGGGGACGATGAGATTCCGATGTCCCTCTCCTACGTCGGGGCCCCCAAGGGCGTGACGGTCAAGGTGATGGGCGCGACCAGCCGTCATATCCAGGACCTACGGCCGGGCGAGCTGATCGGGGTGCGGGGCCCGTACGGCAACACCTTCGACCTATCTCCGCGCCGCATCCTCATCGTCGCCGGGGGCTCGGGAGCCGCGGTCCTCGCTCCGGCCGCGGAGGCGGCGATCGCCGGGGGGAGCAAGGTGAGCGTGGCGCTCGGGGCGACGGTCGCCGCCGAGCTCCTCTTCGCTCGACGGTTCGAGGGGATGGGCGCCCACGTTCACATCGCCACTGACGACGGCTCCCTCGGTGCGAAAGGGTACGTCACGGCGCTCCTCCCGAAGATCCTCGCCGAGGGGAGGTTCGACGCCGTCTGGACGTGCGGCCCCGAGGTGATGATGACCAAGGTGATCGCCGCGGCCCGACCCCTGGATGTTCCCGTCTACTGCTCGGTCGAGCGCCAGATGAAATGCGCCCTGGGTCTCTGCGACGCCTGCGCGCTCGGGCCGCTTCACGTATGCATCGACGGTCCCGTGTTCTCCGGCGAACGGCTCGCCGCCATACCGGAGTTCGGCCATTCGAAGAGGGACAGTTCGGGGCGCAGGGTCCCCCACTGAGCCCGGGCTCCTCTGAGGAAGGCTTTTCAGCCGACTCTCCTAACCGCGACCCATGCGTAAGGGCCTGTTCATCGTCGGCATCGTGCTTGCCGTCATCGGCGCCATCCTCGCCGCAGTGGCCTTCGTCGGTCCGGGCCAGTCGGTGAACATTCCACCGGTCTCCAGCCAGAGTGCTGAGGTACTGACGGTCAACTTCATCGGGTCCGGCACGGTCTCGCTCAGCTGGACCGGCGGCTCTTCGGGGACGACCGTGGAGGTCTACTCCTGCTCGGACTCCTCCTGTTCCAGCTCGGGCGCATTGAGCGGCGGGGGCAACGTGGTGGCTCGGGGGAGCGGCGCCTCCGGCTCGATCTCCTTTGCCAGCTCCGGTACGTCGTACTACGCCGTGATCGAATCCGGGAGCGCCGGGGGCGTCACGGCCACCGCGAAGCTTTCGGGTCTCACCACGCTCTCACTCATCGGGCTCATCCTCCTGGTGCTCGGCGCGATTGTCGCCGTGCTCGGATGGCGCCTCGCCCCCCGGGTCGTGGTCGCCGGCGAAGAGGAACCCGAAACCCCTGAGGGGAGCAATGTGCCCCCGCCGGGGACCTACGGCTCTTCGGAACCCGCCCCTTCCACCACCTCATCGGGGACCTACACCCCTCCTCCCTCGGTCTACACCCTGCCTCCCCAGCCCGAGCAGGCCGAGGAAGGCTCTGGCAGCGGTGCCGCCGTCGGCCCCGCCCGGATGACGACCGCTCCCCCGACAGCGCCCGGCGCCAGGCCGCCGGTCCAGTGCAAGAACTGCGGCACATGGAACGAGGCGTGGATCACGAACTGCCGCTGGTGCAAGCGCACCCTCTCCTCGACGGGTGGCGGTTAGGCCCGAATCCCTCGGCTCCGGGGTTCCCCGGACACCCCCCAACCCCGTCACCTCCGGAGTTCGGCGGCGACGCCTTTATCGTCCCACCCGCTAACCGCGGCCCGGTCATCCGATGAAGGTCGTTGTCGTCAGCGGCGGGGTCATTTCGGGCCTCGGAAAGGGGATCACCACCTCCTCGCTCGGCCGACTCCTCAAGGCCCGCGGCATCGCCGTGACGATCCTCAAGATCGACCCGTACCTCAACGTGGACGCGGGGACGATGAACCCCTACCAGCACGGCGAGGTGTTCGTGCTGGACGACGGAACGGAGGCGGACCTCGACCTCGGCAACTACGAGCGCTTCCTCGGACAGAGCCTGGTCGGGACGCACAACCTCACCACCGGCAAGATCTACCGGGCGGTCATCGAGAAGGAACGCCGGGGCGACTACCTCGGCAACACCGTCCAGATCATCCCCCACGTCACCGGCGAGATCAAGCGGTCGATCCGGGACGTCGCCCAGGCGTCCGGTGCTGAGGTCGTCCTGGTCGAGGTCGGCGGCACGGTCGGCGACATCGAGTCGATGCCGTTCCTCGAGGCGCTGCGCGAGCTCTCCTACGAGCTCGGGGAGGGCCACATGGCGTTCGTCCACACCACGCTCGTCCCGGTCGTCGGACCGGTAGGCGAAGCGAAGACCAAGCCGACGCAGCATTCGGTCCGTGAGCTGAGGGCGATCGGGATCCGACCGACGATGATCGTCGCCCGGGGCCCCGCGCCGCTCTCGCCGGATATCAAGGCGAAGATCTCGCTGTTCTGCGACGTTCCCCCGGAGGCGGTCATCTCCGTCCCCGACCAGCCGCTCATCTACGAGGTGCCCCTGGTGCTCGAGGCCCAGGGGGTCGGCACGCACCTCACCCGGCTGCTGGGGCTGCCCGAGCGCGAGCCCGACTACGGCCGGTGGAAGACGTTCTTGGAGACGTATCGGCGGGGCGGGCCGTCGATCGAGGTCGCCGTCGTCGGGAAGTACACCGAGCTCAGGGACGCCTACCTGTCCCACACGGAGGCGTTCCACCACTGCCAGGGGACGCTCGGCTGCACCATCCACCTCCAGTGGTACGACTCGGAGGACCTGCCGAGGAACCCGGCGGCCCTCGCGCGGTTGAATCGAAGCGACGCGATGCTCGTCCCCGGGGGCTTCGGCAGCCGGGGCGTCGACGGAAAGCTCCTGGCGATCGAGATCGCGCGGACCAAGAACATCCCCTACCTCGGGGTCTGCTACGGCTTCCAGATGGCGGCGATCGAGTTCGCCCGCAACGTGCTCAAGCTTCCCGAGGCGAACACCACCGAGGTCGAGCCCCACACCCACGACCCGGTCGTCTGCCTGCTCGAAGAGCAGAAGGCGACCGACCGGATGGGCGGCACGATGCGTCTCGGCGCCCAACGGGTCGCGCTCACGCCCGGCTCCAAGGTCGCAGGGATCTACGACCGCAACGAGATCTGGGAGCGGCACCGGCACCGCTACGAGATCAACCCATCGTACATCGAAAGGTTCGAGGCGGCCGGACTCAAGGTGACGGGGCGCTCGGTCGACGACCGCGTGGAGGTCCTCGAGCTGAGCGAGCACCCGTTCTTCCTGGGGGTCCAGTACCACCCGGAGTTCCTCTCCCGCCCCGAGGCGGCCCACCCGCTGTACCGCGCCATGGTCGTGGCGGCGCTCGAGCGCAAGGAGGTGGCGTCCTCTGTCGCCGCCGCGCCGGCTCGCGCGTGAGCTCAGCGCTCTGGACGGCCAGAGCGTCCGGATCGGCGGGCACCTCGAGGATTACCGGGCGCTCGGAGGGGTCGCCTTCGCGCTCGTGCGCGACGGCAGCGGCACG
>JAKIWY010000165.1 GCA_022749835.1 Thermoplasmata archaeon
CGGTCATCGGGCCGCCGAACGTCCCGGCGACCTGGGCATCGGAGGCCATCGGGACGGCGGCGGTCGCCGTATCGAAGTTGGTGATCGTGAATTCCACCCGTGTGTTGAGGGGAACGTTCAGTTGGAGCGAGCTATAGTCGAACATTCCCGACCGAACGTTATAGGCGATGGTGAGATTGCGGTAGACGGTCGGAATGGAGGAGCCGCTTTGCGTCGTAGAGTGGCCGGGCCCGGACGGGGAAGCAAGGAAGGCGGCCGCCCCGCCGGCGATCACCACGACGACCGCAATTCCGGCCACGACATTGAACCAACGCTGGTCCGGCATCTGCATCATGACGGTGCATGGGTTGGCGGGGACCTCAAGCTCCCGTCAACTCCAGTTGACGTGCCGAGGTTGTGCGTTTCCTGAAGGGGAGGATTCCCCTCGCGGGGACCACCGCAATCCTCTCATGCGGCGTAACGTGCAACCTTACGATGTTCCGCCAGGGCAACGTCACGCTGATGGTGAAGGACCTCGACCGATCCGTGCGCTACTACACCGAAGTTCTGGGGCTTCGCCTCAAGGGGAAGGCGGACGGCCAATGGGCCGAACTCGAAGGCCCGGGGATCCACATCGGTCTTCACCCGCGCCGTCCGGAGATCTCCGACGAAGGATCGGGGACGGCCGCCATCGGCTTTGAGGTCGATGACCTCGACGCGACGATCTCGACTCTCATGGGCCGCGGGGTGGCGGTCGGGCGAGTGCTCGGCGGCCCCGACCGGCGGATGGCCCTGTTCGACGACCCCGATGGCAACCATATCTTCGTGATCCGGCGGCTTCCCCAAGCCCGCTGAGGGACCGAGGTCGTCGCTATCGGCCCTTGCCGGGCCGGGTCGGAGGGGCCTTCGGGTCCGGCTTGTCGGTGGGGTCGTCGACCAGGACGGGGATCTCGTGGACCGAGTTGTTGCCTACTCCGCGGACGTTCCATTGCACGCCGTCGGGCTGAACGTTCCCTTCCGAATCGGCCGCCCGGGCCCGGAGCACGTAGTATCCACGGGTCACCAGGTCGACCTCGCACCGCCACGGCGTCCACGATGATGGGGTAGCGGCCCCGCCGAGCTTCGCCTCGCGACGGGCCGGAGGGCGGGTGCCCGCCGGAGTGGTCCCGACGTCGACCTCGACACGCACGATAGGTCCGCAGCCGGACCAGGCGATGCCCCTCAGAGTGTGCCGGCCCGGAGCTATGCACGCATGGGCCGCGGGCCACGTGATCAATGACTTGACCCGCTGGACGGTGACCGGTCGGACCGGGACGTCGGACGCGTCGCCTTCGTAGAGATAGACGTACGATTTCGAACGGTAGTACCCCTCGAACGGGCGGTCGAGCAGCCGGATCTTCCGAAGCCACTTGACCCAGGCCATACCGTACCAGCCGGGGACGATGGCCCGCATCGGGTAGCCGTGCTCTTGCGTCAGAGGAGCGCCGTTCATACGGTCCGCGACGAGCACGCGGGGATCGAGCGCCGTACGCAATGGAAGGCTCATCGAGAATCTCTGCTCCCCCTCGACCCCTTTTTCGATACCGTGGTCCGCGCCTTCCAGCACGACCTCGACGGCCCCGGGCCGCAGCCCAGCTCGCTCCAGGAGGCTCCGCAGGGGGACGCCGCTCCACTCCGCGTTGCCGACGGCACCGTGCCCCCAGGGAACGCCAAGCGCCTTGGGGGACATCGAATCGCGGCTGTTTCCGGCGCACTCCATGACAGCGGCGTAGCTCAAGTGAGGGGCCCGGGAGAGCTCCTCTCGAGTTAGCGTGTAGGGCCGCTCGACCTCCCCTTCGATCTCGAGCTGCCAAGGGCCATCGAGCTCGACGGGGATCGGGAGGTGGCTGCGCACGAAGAACCGAGAGACCGGGGTGATCCCTGGACCGATATCGCCAAGGCGGGCCTCAGCGCAGCGGGGCGTGGCGGTCACATCCGTCAGCTCGTCCGTGCCGGCGCCGCGTCGGATCCCGCCCTGGCGGGCCGGCATGATCAGCCGACCCGGTCGGCGTAGAGGTTCCCCATCCAGAGCACCGGATGCTCGAGGACCCGGTTGACCGTCCGGTACGGCCGGTCGTAGCGCACCCGAAAGCCAGCGTCCCGCAGCGCCTTGGCGATGTTCTGGTAGCCGTAGTGGTACTCCGCCTGGATGTGGGAGAACCGTCGGATTACCTCGGGTGGGGAGTGGAGCAGCGCGTCGTACTCTCCGCCTTCGCAATCCAGTTTGAGGATGCCGTCCTCGATCCCGTGGGTCTCGACGAGGGATGCCAGGGAGACGACAGGGACCTCGGTACCGCTCGAGTACGAGCGGATTTGGGCGTGCTGGGCCTCCTCGAACTGGTCGTCCAGGCGAAGCGTCCCCGGAGCCGCACCCAAGGCGACGTTCATCGGCACGATCACGGATTCGAGATGGTTGACCGCGACGTTCTCGACGAGGGTCTTGTAGGTCGAGGGCCACGGCTCCAAAGCGACGACCTTTCGCGCCTTGCGGGCGGCGAAGTAGATCGGCGAATCCCCGATGGAGCCCCCGACGTCGATAACGACCTTTCCTTCGACGGGCATGGGCCGGTAGACCTCCTCGACGAACACCCCGTGGATGTCACCGGTGCTCCAGCCTCGATGGATCTCCCATTCTCGGCCGCCGAAACGGACCGAGACGGAGTCGGATTCAGGGTGGGGGACCAATCGCTCGGAGGCGTAGAGCTGCGCCACGCGGTCCGACGGGATGTGGACCGTCCCGCCCGCCCTCAGAACGGCTTGCAACGGGTATTTCCCGACGCCGACCCGCGCGCGCACCACCCTCCAGTGGTTCTCGTAGAAGCGGCGGTACCTCGACAGGTTGCGCAGAGCGGTCCGGTTGAGAAGGACGGTGACCGGGTGGATGGGGGCGAGCCAACGGTCCGATATGGAAACGTTCGCCTCCGGGCGGAACGTATCGAGAATTGCGTCGCCCACCTTCAGCCCTCCTACCCACGCGAGCGCACCCCTACGCCCGCGCTTCGGGTCTCGTGTAGGGACGGGAGTTAAAAGAGCACGGTCGCCGAGCAACAGGCCCGTCGGCGTCGAGGGGAACCATCAATAGAGCCGGCCCACCCTCCCTTCGTCGGGAGGGTCAGCGCCGTTCGATGCCTGAAGTCGGCCACGGCGAGCGGGAGGCGGACCGTAGGGTCCTTCGCGCTCTGCGCCTTGCCCTCGAGCTTTCCGCGGTAATCTTCGTCGTGGAGGCGCTCGGTGCCTACCTTTCCCACAGCCTCTCGCTCACGGTCGACGCGGTGCACAACCTGCCCGACCTGATCGCCTTCGGCGTGTCGTGGGCGGCGCTGCGGGCGACCGAATCCGGCACGAGCCACGACTACACGTTCGGCCCGCACCGGTTCGAGGTGTTCGCCGGCCTGCTCAACGCGGCGCTCATTCTCGGGACCGGGGTCGCGTTCGGGTACGCGGCGGTCTTGACGCTGTACCGGTCCGTCCCGTTCGCCGGCGCGGTCGATCCCCTCTGGCTCCTCGCGGCGGCGCTGCCGACCTTCGGCCTTCGTGCGGCCAACCTGCTCGTGATGGACCGACTGCCTCGCCGGGCCCGGGACCTCAACCTGCGCAGCGTCATCCTTCACCTCGCGAGCGACCTCGCGATCACGGGTGCCCTGGTGTTCGCCGGTATCGTCCTCTATCTTCGCCCGAGCTTGGGCGCGACCGACGCGCTCGCCGCCCTGTTCATCGCCTCGGTGCTCGTCTATGAATCGTTCCCACTCTTTCGGGAAGGCTCTGAAGTGCTCTCGGAGAGGACACCCCGCAACCTTTCGGTGGAGGCGATCACGCGCGCGGCCCTGGAGGTTCCGAGCGTCGCGGAGCTGCATGACGTTCACGTCTGGGCGGTTTGCCCGACGCTGGTCTGCATGACCGCCCACGTCCGGGTCGCCAACATGAGCGTGCGCGAGGGGATGTCGGTCGTGGCCCAGCTGCGGACGCTCATGCGGGACGAGTTTGGCATCCTGCACTCGGTCTTCGAGGTGGAGTCCGGACCCGGGTAAGGGAAGGCCCCCGTCTCGTTGTCCGCGCCGGCACGGGGATGGTTCCGGCCGGGCGTCCGCGATGACTCATCGAGCGACCTTTAAATAG
>JAKIWY010000166.1 GCA_022749835.1 Thermoplasmata archaeon
CCGGCCGGCTGGAGATCCCCCGCGCGGCCCCGGTGACGACGGCATCCGCCGCAGAATGAGCGGGTCGGACGGTCGGCCGCGACTCCTCCTGGTGGGGGGAGGGGGTGGCCTCATCGGCCGCTCCGCTCTCGCCGAGATGATCTCGAAGGGGTTCCAGATACGAAGCCTCCATCGCCATGGCGTCCCCTCCGAGGCAACGAGAGGGGTCGAGTGGGTTCCGGGGGACATCAACTCGGTCGCCGACTGGGCGCCTCTGCTCGACGGGGTCGACGTCGTCCTCAATCTCGCCTGGTACCGGATCGGTGGCGAGCAATTGTTCGCGCCGCTCTACAAGGGCCTCGCCCGCCTGATGGCCACGGCGAGCGAGCTCGGGACGCCGAGGTTTCTCCACGTCAGCGTCCCTCCCGGCCCTCCGGGCCTCGAATCGCGGCTGCCCTACTTCACCTACAAGCGAAAGCTCGATAGAGCGCTCGAGGCGAGCGGCCTCTCCTATGCGATCGTCCGCCCCACGATGATCTTCGCGCCCGGGGACAAGCTGCTCGGCGTGATGATGCGCCTCATGAACCGCTACCGGCTCTTCCCGATGTTCGGGGACGGGGAGTATCGGCTGAGCCCGGTGGCATCGACGGACGTCGCTCGGCTGCTCTCGAGCCTGGCGGCCGACCGGTGGTCCGGCACGGTCGACGTGGGCGGTCCGGTCTCCTACCGATACCGGGAGCTCACCGACCTCATGTGGGAGAGCCTCGGCAAGCGGCCCCGGTACGTCCCGCTCTCCCCCTGGAGCGCGCGGACCGTCTCCCGACTCTTCGAGGGTCTGGGTTCCTCGTTGATCTACGAGTACGAGGTCGAATGGCTGATGGCCGACCTCCTGGGCCTCCCTCCCTGCTATAGGCTCCCCGGACCGCTCGAGCGGGTCGAGCCATACCTCGACCAAGTCGCCGAGACGCTGACCGGTCGCCCGCGCCGTCCGTAGCTTTATGCTGTGGTCCCAACCATCTTCACGCGATGGAAGCGACCGACCTCGCGCGCCGCATGGGAGAGTTCTACGCCGTCGCGACCGACGTACTCAAGGACGTCCAAGAGATCACGGACCAGCAGATCAAGCACTGGATCGTGAGCCCGTTCCTGGTCGCGCTCGGTTGGGACCCTCACGACAAGCACCAGGTTTTCCTCGACTATCCGGTCCCCCACGAGGGGGGCCACGTCGACTACGCCCTCCTGGACCTCCAGGGCAAGCCCAAGCTTGTCATCGAGGTCCATAAGCCGAGGGCCGCCCCCAAGACGATCGACGAGCCGGCGAAGAAGGCCCGCTCGATCCACGCCCCGCTGGTCCTTCTGACGAGCGGCAAGGAGTACTCCCTTTGGTACATCGGCGAGAACGAGCCGCCGATGCCCCTGTTCGTCCTGCAGGTCGAGGAGCTCACCGAGAACACCGACTCCCTCATCGGGCTCACGGTCGAGTACCGGCTCTCCCCGACGGGTATCGCGCAGGTCCGCAAGAGCGCGATCCGCCTCGCGGTCCTCCAGATGCTCGAGGAGAACAGCGAGAAGACGTTCGACGCCATGGTCGACTGGGTCCAGTCCCAGGTCGCGCCGGGTGCCCTCGACGACACCACCTCGCAGGCGATCCGCGAAGCGACGATGCTCTGGCTCACCGAGGAGCACCTCACCATGCCCGCCTTCTCGAGCGCGGGCGAGTCCCGGAGGCACCGGGAGCTTCGGCCCACCAACCCCCGCGACTGGGAGCCTTCCCCGACCGGGGCCCACGGCGTCTTCCAGTACCGTTACGACAACACGAAATCGCTGGACGTCCGCCAGGGACCGAAGGAGGTCAAGGAGGCGCTTCGGGCCCAGGGCCTTCGGACCCCGAACGCGACCAGTTTCGGCGGCTTCTACTACGCGCTGCGAGACCGCACCGGCCTTGGCGCCGCCGCCAAGCCCGGATCGGGCGAATCGGGGGCGACCTCGGGTTCGTCGACATCCCAGGCCCAGGCGTCCGCCTGAGCTAGCTCAATCGCCTACGGTCGGGGCGCGAACGCCCCGGCCGCCCAGAGCTTCAAGAGGGGCGGCCGCCATCGCTGCGAGCCGCTTCGGGACGGATGCTAAGGCGCGATGGGACGAATGAGGAGAACGATGCGGGGAGAACTGCGGTGAAGGTCCGCGGCGAGCGGGACGCCTTCGGCTCCCCGGGAATCGAACCCCGATGGACGCGCGGCAACAAGGACGGCGTGGGCACGAGCTACTCCGCCGACAGCCGGGTCTGGTTCACGCTGCTGAACGGGATGGTCACCGAGGTCTACTATCCGCTCGTCGACCACCCTCAGGTCCGCGACCTTCAGTACATGGTCACCGACGGGTTGACGTTCTTCCACGAGGAGAAGCGGGAGATGCGCTCGGTCGTCTCGCGGCTCGATGACCATGCCCTCGGCTTTCGCGTCACGAGCTCGGCGCCCGGCCAGCGCTACACGATCACCAAGGAGGTCATCACGAGCCCGCACCTTCCCGCGCTGCTCGAGCACACCCGCTTCCAGTCGACCGGCAGAGCCGACCGGCCACTGCGTCTCTTCACCCTCCTCGCCCCGCATCTCGATGTGGGGGGCTGGGGGAACAACGCCTACGTGCTGACCCTCGCGGACCGAGATGTCCTCGCCGCGGAGAAGAACGGTATCGCGCTCGCGCTCGGGGCGAGCGTCCCGTTCCGACGCCTCTCCTGCGGCTACGTCGGGAAGAGCGACGGCTGGTCGGATATCGCCGGGAACCTCGAGATGGACTGGGAGTTCGACCGGGCGCTCAACGGCAACGTCGCGCTGACCGGCGAGATCGACCTCGAGCGCTCCAAGGAGTTCACGCTCTGCCTGGCCTTCGGCCGCGGGCTACCCAACGCGGTGGCGGTCCTCATGCAGGCGCTCGGACATCGCTACGAGGACCAGAAGCAGAAGTTCGTCGAGCAGTGGGAGCGCCCGTTCGCCCATGCGGCGCCGCTGGGCCGCCGCTCCTCGGACGCCTCGAACCTGTACCACTCGAGCCACGCGGTGCTGCTCGCCCACGAGGACAAGACGTTCGCCGGGGCGTTCATCGCCTCCCTTTCGATCCCCTGGGGCAACGCGCGCAGCGACCGCGAGCGGGGCGGCTACCATCTCGTCTGGACCCGCGATCTATACCAGGTGGCGACCGGTCTCCTTGCCGCGGGGAACCGGGAAGCGCCGCTGCGCGCCCTCATCTACCTCGCCGCCGCGCAGCGCTCCGACGGCGGCTTTCCGCAGAACTTCTGGCTCGGGGGCGAGCCGTACTGGAGCGGGCTGCAGCTCGATGAGGTCGCCTTCCCGATCATCCTCGCCTCCCGGCTCCACCAGCTCGATGCCTTGGAGTCGTTCGACCCTTACCCCATGGTCAAGGCCGCCGCGGCGTTCCTGATCGCGCACGGTCCGGCGGCGGAGCAGGAGCGCTGGGAGGAGGCGGCCGGGTACTCGCCGTCAACCCTCGCGGCGACGATCGCCGCCCTGGTCTGCGCCGCCGATTTCGCCCGAAGCCGAGGCGAAGAGGAGCCGGCCCGCTTCCTCGAGGAGTACGCCGATTTCCTCGAGGAGCACGTCGATGCCTGGACGGTCACCCGCTCCGGAGAGCTGATACCCGGGGTTCGCCGGCACTTCGTGCGGGTCCACCCCATCTCGCTTACCGACCCGCATCCGGACGAGGACCCGGACCATGGCGAATTGACGCTTGCGAACCAGCCCCCCGGCGGGCCGTCCAACTACCCCGCGAAGGAGATCGTCGATGCAGGCTTCCTCGAGCTGGTGCGCTACGGAATCCGGGCGCCGGACGATCCGGTGATCGTCGATTCCCTCAAGGTCGTCGATTCGCTCCTCAAGGTCGATACCCCGAGGGGGCCGGTCTGGCGGCGCTACAACCACGACGGCTACGGGCAGCGGGACGACGGGGGTCCGTACGCCGGTTGGGGCCGGGGTCACGCCTGGCCGCTCCTGACCGGCGAACGCGGGCACTATGAGCTCGCGGCGGGCCGGGACGCCCAGCCGTACGCCCATGCGATGGAGCGTTTCGCCTCCGGGACCGGCATGCTCACCGAACAGGTATGGGACGCCG
>JAKIWY010000167.1 GCA_022749835.1 Thermoplasmata archaeon
GCGCCTCCCAAACCCGGAAGCGTTCCGACGCGCCGAGGGAACGGTTAAGGCCGCCGGCTCGTTCGACCCGCAGCGAGGTGCCGTGCCCCCCAAAGTTCTGACGATCGCGACATCGCTTGGCGTCCTTTTTCTCATGTTGGCGGGACAAGGCCTCTCGGCCGGAGCTGGTGGCTCGACCGCCCCCCACTTCCTTTCCAGCGCATCGGCCGAACCGTCCATCATCGTGAGAGGTTCCGCCCACCCCGGGGCCATCTCGTGCTCCGGGAGCGGGCTCTGCCCCTCGCAGCTCCGCCAGGCCTACAATTTCACCGGACTTGTCAACAACGCGAGCACGAACGGGACCGGACAGTCGATCGTCATCGTCGACGCCTGCGGCGATTCGAAGATCGCGAGCGACCTGACGACCTTCGACAAGGCGTTCCATTTGCCCGCGGCGACGTTGACCGTCTATCACCCGCAAGGGACCCCCTGCGCCCAGACGAGTTGGGCGATCGAGACCGCGCTCGACGTCGAGTGGTCGCACGCGATGGCTCCCGGTGCCGCGATCAACCTCGTCATCGCTTCGAAATCGACCGACGCGTCGCTCTACGCGGCCTGGAATTACTCGCTCCTAAACAAGCTCGGATTGCAGATATCGAACTCCTGGGGCGGCAACGGCGGGTGCAGTTCGGTTCCCAAAACGATCATCGCCACTGCGGCGGCCGCTGGGGTGACCGTTCTCGCCTCCGCCGGAGACTCGGGGGCGTGGGGATCCGGAACGCGGGCCAAGGTGCAGCTTCCGGCCGACTGCAACCAGACGATCGCCGTCGGCGGCACCACGCTCTCCATGTCGAAGGGCGGGGGGTACGGCTCCGAGTCGGCGTGGGGAGGCTCGGGCGGCGGCTACGTCACCGGAACCGTGGAGCCGCTCGACCAAAAGGCCGCGAAGATCCCGGACAGCTACAAGCAGGTCGCCAAACCGGACGTCTCGGCGGTCGCCGACCCGTTGACGGGCGTGTGGGTCTACGAGCAGCGGCTCGGCGGGTGGACGGTCGTCGGCGGGACGAGCGTCTCCTGCCCGCTGTGGGCCGGGTTCGTCGCGGACGCGAACTCCTGGCGCGCGGCGAACTCGTTCGGGTCGCTCGGTGCGTTCGGCGCCTACCTGTATCTTCACGTCTACGGGGCGGGCGGCCTCTCTGCGAACTACTCGGCGACGATCCACGACGTCACCACGGGCTCGAACGGCTGGTCCGCCGGAACGGGCTGGGATGCCGCGACCGGCATCGGCTCGTTCAACGCCTACCCGCTCGCGCAACAGCTCGGGAACGACCCCGCGGCCTAGGGGAATCCCTTCAGGCACTCCTCTGCGACCGTGACTCGGCGAGGGATACCTCGACCGCCCCCGGGGATCCCCGCCGCCGTAGGCAGATCGTCGCTCTCACCGGAGGGCGGAACGGTCCGCCCTCCCGCGAGAACTCATAAGTCGCATCTTCTACGAACGGGTGTGCGAGCGTGCGCCGACGGCTGCCGACGTCTCGGGCCGAGCCGGCTGCTCGCCATCGTCGGGCTCCTCATCGTCCTAACGCTCCCCCCCGTGGCCGCGGCCCACTCCACGGCCTCCAACGCTGCTCCGCTCCCGTGGGTGCTGACTTCCCCGATCCGCCATGGTCTGGGAGCGGAGCCCCGGGCAACTCCGAACGGCGCAGCGTCGCCGCTCCGTCACCCGGGACCGGCCCCGTTGGCCCGCTCGGCCTCCTACTCCGGCCACTACTACTCGGGGTCGGCGTTCACCGGGACGCCCCGGAGCGCGAGCGAGGTGAGCGCGGAGATCAGTGTGCCGCGGGATTCCCCCTACAAGAACGACTTCTACTACGTCCTCGTCTCCTTGTGGGACAATGCCGGCTCCTACGACCAGATCGGCTTCGCCGGGGAGGGCGGGATCTGGGGCCTGGTCTACTCGACGACTAGTCATTGCGCCGGGAGCTACTACAACAACAACGATGCGTGGAACCTGACCGCCGGAACCACGTACCGGTTCACGATGGCCGCGGCGAACGGAACGATCACCTTCCACGCGAGTATCCCGGGCTCCGGCAACTTCTGGAACTACTCGAACTATACGGGCGCGACGGCGCTCGTGGTCGCCGACACGTACACCTGCGGCTCCACCGGTTTGGATTACACCGATTACGAAGAGGTCTACGGAACCCAGGGGACCGTGCCGCCCTGGCCGTTCGTCTTCCAGCAGAACGAGGTCGACCAGAGCCTGGCGAGCTCGTGGACCGGGTTCAACTACTCTCTTCCGGCGACGATCCATGTCGCCGTCTCCGGGGCGAACACGACGATCGAGAACGTCCCTTTCGCCCTCGCCGTGCCGGCCACGCTTCCGGCCGATCTCGGCGCCAAGGTGACCAATTTCTCCGTCCCCATCGGCGTGGAGCACTTCTGGAACAACACGCAGATCGGCCTCACGGTCGCTGGCTCGGTGACGGGGGCGCTGCTCTCCGTCTCCCCTTCGTCCGGCAAAGCGCCGTTCGGGGCGAACCTGACGGTTCACCTCACGAGCTTCGCCACCTCGGGCAGCGCCCTCCTCGAGGTGTACGCCACGGACCCGTCCGGGGTCTTCGCTCGCCTGCAGATCACGGTCGTCGTGAGCTCCCTGCCCTCGGTGGGAGCGCCGCAGGCGTCCCCGGCCCATGTCGACGTCGGCCAGAACACCACGCTGACGGTCAATCCCACTGGAGGTTCGCCCCCCTACCGCGTCGAGTGGGTCGGCGTTCCGACCGGTTGCCCTGGAACGGCGATGACGATCGTCTGCCAATCGGCCACGGCCGGGAGCTACTCGATCTCGGCCCAGGTCACGGACTTGGCCGGAGTCACCGTCAACTCATCGACGATCTCGTTGGTCGTCTCCCCCGCGCTCGTCGCGAAGCTGTCTCCCCGACCTTCGAGCATCGACCTCGGACAATCCGTGCGCTTCTCGGTGGCGACCTCCGGAGGCTCCGGCGGTCTCCATTTCAACTGGTCGCTGCCTAAGACGGTGTGCGCCGGCGGCGCTTCGGTCTACGTCTGCACCCCGTCGGTCACGGGGGCGTTCAGCGCTCGCGTCACCGTCACCGACTCGAACGGCGGGAGCGCCTCGACGCCGTTGTCCACCGTATCCGTCTTCTCGGACCCTTCCGTCAATGTGACGGCCGATCGGCCCTCGATCGACGTCGGCCAGAGCGGGAGCTTCCGGGCGACCCTCGTCGGCGGAGCAGGAAACGACCAGGTGACCTGGTCCGGAGTCCCGCCCGACTGCACGCCCCGCAATCTGACGGCGTTCTCTTGCCCCTCCCAGCAGCTCGGGGCGTTCGCAGTGAGTGTGAGCGTCCTCGATGCGGACGGGTTCTCTGTGAACTCCTCGGCGCTGCCGTTCGTCGTCTACGCCGACCCGAGGGTCTCGCTCGAGGCAAGCTCCGCTTCGGTCTCCGCGGGCGCGCTGGTGCGCTGGAGCGCGACCGTGAGCGGCGGCTCCGGGGGCGAGACGTTCCTGTGGTCCGGTCTTCCCCCCGGATGCGCGAACGAGAACCGGTCGATCCTGAGCTGCACGGTCTCCGGAACCGGTCACTTCAACGTCCGCCTCAACCTCTCCGACTCGAACGGGCTCACATCGACCGCCGGGGCGACGCTCAACGTCACGATCCCCACCCCCACGGCCCTGACGACCGGCACGCTCCTCCTAATCGCCGGGGGCGGCTCCGCGGTCGTCGTCGCCACGGCGGCGGTGCTCGTGCTGAGGCGCAAGCCACCCTTGGGACGTCGCTCGCGGCCGTAGGGAGCGGAGCGGGGCAGCCCGGCCCGCTCCGTTCGGGCCGGGGGCGGAACCGGCGCGCTCCCCAACGGGCGAGAGGGAACTTCCCAAGCAGCCCCGCTATCCCACCCGGAGTTCTGGCCGCCCGGTGGCTGCGAGCATGTCCGGTCAGCGCGAGTCCACGGGGGCCGATCCCGTGTGTGTCGTCACCGGGGCGACCTCGGGCATCGGCTGGGA
>JAKIWY010000168.1 GCA_022749835.1 Thermoplasmata archaeon
GGTGACAGTGGCCGGCGTGCCGGTCACCATCACCGTCGGGCACAGCGTGAACGTCACGGTCGGCCCGTTCGACCCGCAGGCCGCCGCCGGCCGGCTGAGCACAAACCGCTACTGCGGCACGGCTCCCGTCGCCGTGCACGCCGGCGGCGAGACCTGGCTGGCCGACCTGTACCCGGCCCCGCCGGCACCGGGCGCACCCGGCGAGGCCCCGCCCCGTCACCGGAGTCCCAACTCGTCCTCCTGTCGACCATGTCGGCGTGGGTGTTGTCGGCGGGGTTGCTGGCCATCCTGTCGCCTCAGGCCGAGAACGTCGTGGGACTCATCCCGTTCCTTCTCCTGATGTTGCCGGCGATCCGCCGGCTCGGCCCGACGCTGATCGCTACACTCTCCGGTGCGGCGTGGGCCCAGTACCTCGCCTTGCTGAGCCCGGTCGCCTTCTTCTACCCGCTCGCCGAGATCATGGGACCAGGCACTGTCGATGGGGTCAACGGAGTCGTCATCTCCTATAGTTCGGGCCACGGCGGGGTAACGCAGGGGATGCTCTGGTTCCCGCTCGGGGTCATCTCGGGGATCGCCATCCTCTCGGTCTTCGGGGTCTGCGCGTTACGGCTCGTTCGCGAATATCGTCGCTTCCGGAGGACGTCATGAGCGGGCCCCTGACGGAACCGGCGAAGCCGCGCCGTCCGCTCCCACTTCGGCTGGCCCTCGCGACGGGGGCGGTGATCCTTCTGCTCCTCTCGGTGGAGAGCGTGGCCGTCCTTATCGCCGACCAGACCCCGCCCCTCTCCGTCTCCTTGGAGCGGGTCCAGTGGCTCGGGTCAACGATCCGCGCGTCGATTGAAGTTCGCGCGGGGGCCGCCCCGGTCCAGGTCCATGCGGGCCTCCTGCCGGGGGTGCTAGAGCGGGGAAGACCGATCTACATCTTCGCGGACGACCGGTACCCCGGGCCGTTCGCGACCTACACGCAGGTCCACGAGATCGGGGAGCGATTGATGCTCAACCTTCCGACGGCGACGTTCGTGGACGACGCCCAGCTCCTCCAGGTCGTCATGTCGGGAAGCCCCGGGGTCATCCTGGTGCTCGGAGGGCTCGTACCCGACTTCGTCTTGTCGAACGGAAGCGCCCCCCTCGCAACCTGGGTCCAGCAGGGGGGTCTTCTCGTGTGGGCGGGAGGACCTTTGGGATTCGACACGGGCCACCCTACCCAGGGAGGTCCGTTCAGCTGGAACCCGCTCGCCTGGGAGGGTCAGAAGTTGCTCACGGGATTCGCCGTCACTGACCCGGGACCGACCGGAACGCTCCTCGCGACCAATGCGACGCCGTTGAGCACGGCGCTGGGCACGACCTACAACGGCGCCCCCACGGGGGCGAACGCGACCGCCGTCCTCGCTCACGGCGGTGCGATCCTCGGCCCTGAGACCGGGCCCGGACCCAACGGTTCCGCTCCCCGGACCGCCATCGCCTACGTGCCGGTCGCGGCGGGGGGGATACTGTTCTTCGGCGGCTCGTTCGCCGCGGCGACCATCCCTCAGCAGTTCATCCCGAACGCAGACTTCGGTCTCAGCTCCGACCTCGCCCTCCTGATGGGCACCGGCTACGTTCCGGCGCCCGGGACAACGGCCTCGGTGAACCTCCTGCTCCAGCCGTACGAGTCGCGCTCAGTCTCGCTGAATGTGCCCGCGGCGGAGGCGATCGGCGGGCTCGTGGTGGTCGTGACGAGCCCGGGGATCCCCACGCTGCTCACGCTGTGGAGCGCGACGGCCGTGGCGCCCGCTCCGAGCGCGGGCTAGGTCAGTCCACCCGGGGTGGACCCGTAGCGTACAGCTTCGGGGCCGCGAGGATCCGGCGGGGCCGACGGCGGTAGAGCGCCGCGGCGTACACCGCGACGGTGTCGCGAACGAGGTCGGTCCAGGTCGCCTTGCGGCGGCGGGCGTGAGCGGGGTTCGGTGTGGGCACAAACCGCCCGTTCTCGACCTGCACGAGCGTCTCCCTCAGGGCGTCGACGTCCCCGGGGGGAACGACCCGACCGAGCTGGTATCCGTTGAGCTGGCTGAGGAGTGGCGGTAGGGAGGTCAGGAGCACGGGCCGGTCATGGCCA
The DNA here is from genome assembly GCA_022749835.1 of Thermoplasmata archaeon. Taxonomy (GTDB): domain Archaea; phylum Thermoplasmatota; class Thermoplasmata; order Lutacidiplasmatales; family UBA184; genus Lutacidiplasma. Next base: position 2,099 of record JAKIWY010000168.1, read on the forward strand.
ATCGCGGAGGCGAGCGTGCCGGAGGAGCCGGTCGTCTGCAGATAGGGGAGCACGACCAGTTCGCTCGCGGCGAACAGCCGCTCCGACTCCGCGGCGTCCACGTAGCCAGGGAAGCAGACCTCCTCCTCCGTCAAGCCCAGGGTTCTCGCGTGCGCCTCGAGCTCGGCGCGGTAATCGTAGCTCAACCGAGGGTGGTTCGTGCCGGCAACGACGACGCGCAGCGAGGGGGCCTCCCCAAGCTTTCGTGCCTCCGCGAACGCCTCGAGAAGCGGCTCGACCCCCTTGTAGGGGGCGAGAAAGCCGTAAAACAAGACCGTCTTGCGCCCGGCTCTCACGATGGAGGAGACCCGGTCGCGGGGCGACTCCCTAGGGGGGTAACCGGGAAGCTCGGTCACGACCACCTTCTCGAGCGGGAGCCCATAATCCTCGACCAGCACATCCCGCATCGTCGGGCTCTGGACCACGATCACTTCGGCGGCGTGGGAGAGGAATCGCAGAACCATCTTGACGGCAAGACCGGCAAGGACCGGGGGGAAGCCGACGGAGTAGAGGCTGAGCGTCTCCCGGGTCAGCTCGCGCCTCGGGAAGACGTCGAACAGCGTCACGATCAGCGGACTGCGCCTTCGCAGGGCGAAGAAGGTGAGCAACGTGAGCGAGCTCGTAAGGGAGTTGCCGTACATCGTGAACGAGTAGTTCACGTGGATGACGTCCCCTCTTGACTGGCTCGCGGAGCGGTACATCCTCCAGGGGAGTAGGAGCCCCTTCGACCAGCCTCGCTTCACGCTGACTCCCGCGGGCGGGGCCGGAGTCGGCCCGGCGGCTTCCTCGGTGAGGACGGTGACGGGGTATCCCCGTCGAGCGAGTTCCCGCGAGAAGACGGCGGCGTACTCCGCCGGCCCGGTCCGGCAGGGTGGGTAGGGAGAGATCAGGATGACCCCGGGACCCGGGGACGGCGGCACAGTGGGGTACGGGGGCTCAGAGGCCATAACCCTTGACTCACCGCTCGGATCGGTCGTTGAGGCTCAGAGTTCCGAGTGGTGCCCACCCGTGGCACCCCACGGCATCGACGGGTTGGGGGGCCGCAAGCCGGCTCGGCGACTCACTTTCGCGAGAAGATTCCATCGACCGGCACCCGGGGGCTGCTGACGTATAGTGCGAAGCATCCCTAAAAAAGGTTGGCGGCGAACAGGTTCGACGGGGAAACCGCTCCCGGGCCCCACTCGCCCGCTGGCACGTGCGGCGTTCGCCCCGGTGGACGACCCTCGGGAGCTCCGCCGCCCTCCGGGGCCGGCCGCCGCACGATCTCTAAGCTCCGAGCGTACCCCCTCCCCAACGTCGCGCCCTGGCGCCATATCCAGGGAGAGACGCTTCCGGGAACGAGAGGGGCCGAGGGGCGAACGGGCTCGCTTTCGAGACGCGGTTCGCGACCAGCTCCCTAGCCGACGGGCTGAAGAACCGGAGTCGCCGCGACGGCGTTAAATAGAGAAGTCAGGTCCTTCCCGCCCGCGCGCGCCCTGCAAAAGCGTGCGCGACACATGCACTCGCAGAGGCTAGCGCCTCTCCGGGGAAGGGCGAGGGTCGGCTGCGCCCTGCGGGGTGCGGCGGGCCGATGACGCCGATCACACGCGTTCTGGACGCTTGTCAAGTGCAGTTAGTGTAGCTGACTCCTGTCAGCTGGGGAATGGCTAGGCTCGGGCGCCGATGAAGGTCGTGCCAAGCTGCGATAAGCGGTGGGTAGGCGCAAGGAACCTTTGATCCACCGATCACCGAATCGGAACTCCGGTCCCGCAAGGGTCATTCCGCAAGGAAGGGGAACTCCCCGAAGTAAAGCATTCTAGTAGGGGTAGGACAAGAAATCAACTGAGATACCGTA
>JAKIWY010000169.1 GCA_022749835.1 Thermoplasmata archaeon
CAGGAAGAGCCCGAAGACGAGCAGGAGGATCGTCGCGAACTCCATCCAGCCGATGGCGAGCACCTCGGTCCCGAAGAGCGCGTTCAACATGGTTTCGTGTTACCCCTGGATCGCTAGAACTTGATGCCGGTGAGCGTCTTGGTGTCGATGACGCCCGGAACGGAGCGGATCTTGTCGACGACGAGCTGGCCCAAGGCGTTGAAATCCTCCGCCTCGACCTTCGCAATGAGGTCGTACTCCCCGAAGAGTGGGTGTAGCTCGACGATCCCCTTGACCCTAAGCAGCTCGGTGTAGACCTCGTGCTCTTTGGCTGGCGCGGTGCTGATGAGTACGAAGCCGATCGCCAATTCGACCCTCGGAAAGCGCGAGACCACCCCCCGCTTATAAGCGTTGTTCCGGAGGGAAGAGCGCGCGCTCCGGCGAGGGTGCGTCACGACCGATTTTCGGGGTGGAATCGCGCCCGGACTCCCCCGGTTCCGGTCGCCCGGCGCGACCCACCACGCCCTCCCCCACGACGCTTTCCGCCCGCGCCCATGGGTTAAGTACGCCCTTTCCCCCATCGGGCCGTCGAGATGGAAAAGCCCGTCCGGACCTGGCCCCGGGGTCTCCTTAGCCGGCCGTGGCTGCTCGTCTTCGTCCCGATCAACGCCGCCACCTCGGGGTTCGGCGTGGCGCTCCCGCTCCTCATCCTGATCTCGCTCCACGGCGCCTGGGTCGACGTCGCGCTCGCGGCCTCCCTGTTCAACGGCGCGGTGATCCTCGCCTCGATCTTCTGGGGGTACATCTCCGACCGGTACCCCACCCGCCGCAAGTTGCTCCTGCTCAACTACATCGGTTTCGCTCTGATCTTCGCGCTGCTCAGCGTGACGACCTCGCTACCCATCGTCTTCGTGCTGTACACGGTAGTCGGGATCCTGGCGCCCGCCGGCGCAAGCGCCTCGAACCTGCTCATGCTCGAGAAGTTCGACGGGAGGGAGCGACCGAGCGCCTTCGCCTCCTTCCAGGAGATGAGCATCATCGGCGGGATGGCGGGCCTTCTGGTCGGCGTCTTCTGGCTCGTGACGAACCATCCGCTCAGCCTCCTCCTCGATGCCATGGCGCTACTCGCAAGCGCATCGGTCGTGATGGTCTGGGTCGCCGTCAAGGACTCCCCGAGGTCGCTTTCCACGGAGCACGCGGCCCACCATCCCGAGAGCCTGCTCTCCCGGCTTCGCCCGGGAGCCGACTGGCATTCCATCCTCCCGTTCTTCCCGGCGCGCCTGCGTCCGGGGCCGGCGCCCATCGCGCGCTTTTCCCGCTGGGTTCGCGAGGAGGTCCACCACGAACTCCCCCTGATCCTCGCCGCCTCCTTCCTGTTCAATCTGAGCTCGAACCTCTTCAACATCTCCTACACGCCGTACCTGTACTCCCTCGGACTCGGGGCCGCCTCGATCTTCCTGGTGAATCTAGGGAACAACTTCGCCCAGTCGTTCTCCTTCCCGGCCTCCGGCAACCTGACGAGCCGCCTCGGTGCGGACCGGTTGGTCCACCGATCCACCTACGTCCGCTCGCTAGGCTACCTCGCCGTCGCCGGTTTCACCTTCGTCGCCCTTTCGCCGGGCACCGCCTTCGAGCTCAACGTGGCGGCCTTCGCCCTGATGGGAGGGGCGATCGCGTTCTACTCGACCGCCTCCTCGATGCTGCTCTTCCGCGCCGTCGAGGGGCACGAAGCGGGGACCCGCCTCGGCCTCGCGAGCGCGTTGGGTGGCGTGGCGGCGGTCGCGGGGGCGGTCCTGTCGGGTGTGCTCTCCGTCTTCGGGAGCTATCGCCTGGTCTTCCTCGTCTCGGCGGGCGCGCTCCTGGTCTCGCTCCCGATCTGGACGATGGCGAGCGTCGCGGCGATCCGCCGCCGGTCCGGTACTCCCGCCCCGACTCCCTCGCCCTCGCCGGGCGCCCGGGAGTCCTCCGGGCTGCCCGTGGCAGAAACACAATAAAGACGCCCTCGCTCGGGGCGCTCCGGGTAACTCCGTATGGTCGAGAGCGCGGTTCAGCGGGGGCTCGAGGATGTCGTCGCCCTCGAATCGAGGATCTGCTTCATCGACGGGAAGGGCGGCCGCCTCATCTACGAGGGGTACGACATCCGCGAGCTCGCGGCCCGCTCCACGTTCGAGGAGATTGCCTACCTGCTATGGTACGGGCGGCTCCCCTCCGCCCGCCAGCTCGAGGAGCTCACCACCCGGCTGGCGACGCTGCGCGAGGTGCCGGCGCCGCTTCGCCGCCTGCTCGAGCAGGTTCCGGAGTCGAGCTCGCCGATGGACGTGCTGCGCACCGCCGTCTCGGCTCTCGCGGTCTATGAACCGAGCGAAAGCCAGCCGGGGGCGAACTCGATCGGCGGCGCCCAGCGGCTGACGGCTGTGATCCCGACCATCCTAGGGGAGTTTCACCGGCGTCGCAAGGGGATGCCGGCGATCCGCGCCCGGCCGGAGCTCTCGCACGCCGCCTGGCTGCTCTATGCGCTTAGGGACAAGGAGGCGAGCGAGCTCGAATCTCGCGCCATGGACGTCGCGCTCATCCTGCACGCCGACCACGAGCTCAACGCCTCCACGTTCGCCGCGCGGGTCACCGCCTCGACCCTCTCGGACCTCTATTCTTCGGTAACGAGCGCCATCGGGACGCTCAAGGGACCGCTTCACGGCGGGGCGAACGAGCGGGTGATGGAGCTCCTCGAGGAGATCGGGACCCCGGAGAAGGCAGAAGAGGTCGTGAAGGCGAAGCTCGCCCGCCATGAACGGATCATGGGCTTCGGCCATCGGGTCTACAAGGTCGAGGACCCGAGGGCGACCATCCTACGCGACTGGTCCCGGCGCCTCGGCGAGACCCGTGGCGACCTTCGCTACTACCACCTGCTCCGTGAGGTCGAGCGGGTCGTCCACCGCGAAAAGGGGCTCTACCCGAACGTCGACCTCTACTCGGGCTCGGTCTACTCGATGCTCGGCATCCCCAAGGAGTTCTTCACGCCGATCTTCGCCGCGAGCCGGGTCGCGGGCTGGACGGCGCACGTCCTCGAGGAGTACCAGGACCTTCGGCTCATCCGGCCTACCGCCCAGTACGTCGGGCCGGTGGACCTGCACTACACGCCGCTCGAACTCAGGGAGTAGCGGGTCAGGGCCGACGCGATTTTCGCGGGTGCCTACCCGGGTCGGGAACGCCGGAGGCCTGTTGGTGTCGGGGGGTACGACTCCTCGACCGAGCGCACACTCATGAGCGGGTACTTGAGGTCGGGCCGGTGGGCGAGGGTCGCCACGACTGTGACGGCCCCGTCCGAGAGGGTGACCTTTACGCTCAGCATCTCCGCCGACAGGTAGCGGTAAGCGAAGGCGCCGCGCCCGAGCGCGCCGCCACGGCGCGGGACGATGCGAACTTTCGCGTCGAGGACGAACGGCTGGAGTCGCACGGCGCTCTCGATGCTCCGTGCGAGGCCCTGGGCGGTCGTTTCGGCGACCGGTACTCCGATGTACTGGTGGAAGAGGCCGCCGAGCTTGATGCCCGCTTCGAAGAGCAGTGCCTCGCGGGGCGTGAGCCGGGCCCGATGATGCTCGCGCGGGGTTGCTCTCGGAACCATCGTCAACTGCTCATCGGTGTCAGAGGAACGGGAGCGGGGACGGTGAACGGTCCGACCAGGTAGTACACGAGGATGCCGGCGGTCGCCACGACGGCCGAGAGAAGCGCCCCGTCAAAGAGGGGGGAACCCTGAGCGGGCTGGAACTGCAGCGGGAGGATGCAACCGACCAGCGCCACGGCGGTCACGGTCATCGCCCCACGCAGCGGATTTCCCCGGCGGATCTTCGGGAAGCGGAGCGGCACGACCATCAATACCGCGATGACTCCGGCGAGGAGGAGGACAGCGAGCGGGTGGGTCCCGAGGAAAGCGGGGACGTCGGCGAACACGAGGAGCACGACCAGGGCGAC
>JAKIWY010000017.1 GCA_022749835.1 Thermoplasmata archaeon
CCCCAGGTGGCGGACTCGGAAACTTGCGAGTTCGTGGAAAATCCGCAGCCGCTACCGGAGCAGGAGCCGAAGTAGGAGCCCCCGGGCCCGGCGGAGCTGTTGCTCGTTGAACCGGGGACGCCGGACATATGGTTGTCGCTGTTGAACGCGGCGGGTTGGGCGGCGAGGAACATCATCGGCGTCGCGATCGCCAGGAGGAGGGCGAGGGCGAGCAGGGCCATCGCGGGCATGACCATCTTCTGCTTGCCCCTCGACAGGATTCCGAGGACCCCGCCGCCCAGCCCGAGCAGTCCCCCGACGATGACTAGGACGAGACCGGTCTGGTAGAGATTCCCGGTCTTGTTGAGCTGCGAGCCGCCGGGGCCGCTCGTGTACTGGTACGTCTGGGTTCCGGTGCAGACACTGCTGGTCGGGCAGGTCGCTGTGTAGCTGCTTCCGAGCTTCAGGGAGATCGTCTCACTCGCCGTGATCCCGTTTCCGCTCGCCGAGACCGTCACGTCGTACCAGCTCAGCGCGAGCGATACCAGCATGAGGATCGCCGCCACCAGGCCGAGTGCGCTCGCTATCGTCCGATTCCGTCCGGTAGTGTGGTGCATCGAGGTCCCACCAAGCTCGGGCACCTATGGTCCTGTCTATAGACCTGTGGCCCGAACGGCGCCGTGCGCCGGCGGGCGGGGCGCTCGGTACTTATTTTGCCTCGGAATCCTTCTCGGCTTCCCCCGTCAGGTCCATAACGCCACGTCCGAGCCATTGGCCCCCGTCGACCGCCAGCACCTGCCCGGTGATGTACCGCGACTCAGGGCCTACCAGGAAGGCGACCGCGTTCGCGATCTCCTCGGGGGTGCCGAACCGGCGCAGCGGGATCTGCTCGGTGAGCCGCTCCACCACACGGGGGTCGGTCCAGAGACGCACGTCGGTCCCCTCCGTATGCACCGGCCCGGGGGCCACGGCGTTGACGCGCAGGCCGAACGGCGCCCATTCGACGGCGAGGGTCCGGGTGAGCGCAAGCACCCCGGCCTTGGCGGCGGCCGAGTGGGAGGTGCCGGGCCCGGCCATCCATGCGTAGGAGGCGACAATGTTGACGATGCGGCCATCGCCGGACTCCCGAAGCAGTGGGAACGCCGCACGGGAAGCGAAGAAGGTGCCATCGAGGACGATCCCCACCACGGCCCTCCATCCGTTCGGCGTGATCGACTGCGCGGGCGCGATGAAGTTGCCCGCCGCGTTGTTTACCAGGACGTCCAATCGGCCGAATTCCGAGCGGGCCCGGTCGATCATCCGGTCGACCTCCGACGGCAGCCGAACGTCGGTCGGTACCTCCACGACGTGCGACCCGAGCTCACGGAGGCGCACGGAGCCTTCGGCGAGGTGGGCGGCGCTGCGACTGGCGATCAGAAGGTCGTAGCCGTCGCGGGCGAGTCGCTCGCCGATCGCGAGCCCAAGACCCGTTCCCCCGCCGGTCACGAGGGCGACGGGCCGGGATCCGACCTCCCTTTCCCCCCGAGAACTCCCCGTCAACTTCCGACTCCGACCCACAGCCGAACGACCGGGCCGGCTTTAACGGGTCGCCCCGCCGCTCCTTTTTCCGCCCGGCCGGCCCGAAACCCGGAGGTTGTCACGCTCGAGCGGGTGGAGGCGGTCCGAGGAGCGTCTGGAGCCGGGACAGAGCCGCCTTCCAGGACGCCTCCTGCGACGCGCGGGCCTTCGCCCACTCATCCCCCGGGCCGAATCCGGAGTGGACCAGGCGGATCCGCGTACGGTTCGGCCCGAGCGGCTGGAAGCGAACGGCGACCGACGTGGGAAACGGTGTGGCGTTCATGAGAGCGGCGAACTCGTCCGGGCCCCGCCAGTGGAACTCGAGGAGGTACTCCTCGTTCACTGCGGTGACCGTGCAACCGAGGGTGCTGTTCACTTCGGGGTGCTCGAGGTCCCAGAACAGCTCGTAGGGTCCGCCCACGTGCGGCTCGACCCGGGCCCTCTTTGCGAGCCATCGGGCCAGTGGGGCCGGCTCGACCCATGCGGCCCAGACATCCTCGACGGATGCGACGACCTCGATGTCCAGTACGATCGAGCCCTCGGAGGGCCCCGGGGTGGCCATCGCCCCGGTCAGAGCGGCTCTTCCGGCTCTGTGCGTCGCGAGATGAGACCGCTGAAGTGGGAGAGGACGTACCCGCGCATCTCCGGCCGCGCCGCCACGATCTGCCGGAACGCGTCGATCACCGCGGTGCGGACCTTGGGACGCATGTCGACCGCGAGCAGTTCGAGGACGTCGACCGACTCCATCGGGAACAAGCGCGCCGGCTCTCCGCCGAGCGAGCGAGCGATGTTCGCGCGCACGGTCTCCTCGTCCGCGACCGCCCACTCCTTGAGCCACGGGTAGGCGACCGTCGGGAACTGGACCAGCAGCGAGGCAATGACCTGGGGGCCGACGACCTCCTCGACCACCGGGCTCGCGTCGGCCATGAACAGCTCGAGGCGGCTCAACAGGCGGCGGACGCGAACGATGTCGCTCGCATCCGGCTTCTGGGCACAGGCCAGGCAAGCGGTCGCTCGGACTCGCTCGTCCGGGTCGAGGACCCAGTCCTGCGTGGCGTCGAACGTCCCCTCGAAGTCACGGTCCATCTCGGCGATCAGGTCGGTGGCCAACGCCGCCCGGTCGTCTTCAGTGCTTTGACCCGCCCGCCCGCGAAGCTCCCCAATCCGTGTAGCAGAGCTCTTGGAAAGTTCCGCCTCGGTCGCGCCCATCGGGGGAACGGTAACGGCCCGGGGTATTAACTCTCGCCGCGCGTGGCGGAGGCGGTCGGGGGCCGCCGGGGCGAACGGGCCGGCCGTCCCTCCGTCGATGGCGTGGTTCTCAGCCGGCGGGGAAGCACCATAATCCCTTCCCCCGGGTCGCCAATCGACTCTGCTCGCCCGAGGACGAAGAGCCGGCCGACGAGCGCGCAGGTGACGGCGTCCAGCTCGTCGTGAGTGATCTCTGGTCGTTCAACGTCGCCCCTCATTCCGTAGCGTTTCAATGCGGCGCGCAGCGGCTCGATCCCCGCGTGCTTGCGCGGCATCCCGAGCGCATCCTGGGCGCCGCCAGGGTAGCTCTCGATGACGGGCATCCCGCGCCCGGTGAACTCGGCCGCCAGGCGCATCCCCCTGGCGGTCAACATCCGCATCGGACCGAGGGTCAAGGGAAAGAAGGGGATTCGCCGACGCAGGAGCTCCCGGTCACATTCCCTCAGGTGCGGCGGCCCTCTCGCCTCGAGGCTCGCGCGACCCCTCGGGAGCGTGAGCGGGGCGTCAATGCTCACGAGGGAGGGCCGGGCGTCCATCGTTTGGGTGAGGATCTCATCATCCTCGTGGAGCACCTTGAGACGCGTCGACGTAGCGCCAGTGAGCACGCAGAATCCCGTGTTCCGCCGGGGGCTGCCCGCGAGGTCAAGGCCGACGACACAGGACGTCACGTGTATCGGGTGACCGAGAGGTTGCGGGGGGCTTGGTAGGGTCGTTGGCCGGCTCACCAGAGTGCGCCCCCTATGGAGACGAGGGGGGCCTGAGGAATGGGACGGTCCCCGAGGCCCCATCGCGCCCATCGAACGATTCTCGCGGCCGATCTCGACCCCGAGGAGTACGATGGATTCGACCCGAGCCCGGGCCTTCTCAGCACGCGAAATTGGACACGTGCATGGGTATAAACCCCGGGAGGGTTCTCCCTCTTTGCCCTTAACGGGCAAGGTGGAAAACCATGGGCTGCGGACGGATGAAGGTAGCTTGCGAGGACGGGTTCGAGGTCGTGACGAAGGATCAGAAGGAGCTCACGGCGCTCGTTCAGTGGCATGTCAAGAACACCCATCACAAGGACGTCTCTCACGACGAAGTGATGAAGATGTCCAAGCACCCCTAACCGGGCGTGCTGCGCCCCCCGGGCCCAACCGATTCCTCCGTCGTATTCTCCCCAAGTGACAAGTCGAGGCTGAACCGCCCCGCGCGGCCGTCGTAGATCAGAACCCCCCGCGAGAGCACCTCACGGCCGAGGAGCACGCGAATCCCCTTCACGGGCATCTCGGCCTCGAGCACCCGGGTGGGGATCATTGCCCCGCCGGGGAACTCGAGGCAGACCTCGAATTCCAGCGATTCGACGTCTGCGGTCGAGGGAGTATCGATCTCGACGGCACCGACAGGTGTCAGTCCGAGGCTCCTGGCGATGCCCCGTTGCAACACCGTCCGACCGGTACCGGTGTCAATGAGCGCCAAGACGGGAACCGGAGCGGGCGGAGTCCGCCCCCGACGGCGCAGCTCCGCCGCCTCGGCTTCGGGTACGGCGACGGAGATGGACATCAAGGGACCTTCTCGGAGCAGCTTCTCGGAGGAGGAGTCTTTCATCGCCGCCAACCCATGGGAGCCGCGGCCCCGAATTCGCCGGACCTCATCCGCCTCTCGGTGCTCGGCCGTACTGGAGCCGCAGGAACACCGAGGATAGCGGCCCCGCTTGAAAGCTCCGGTCAGCGCACCGAGGGCCGTCCATGCCCCCCGCCAAGCGGTTCCCGCGTGGCGACGGCTCGCCGGAGGGCAAGGGCCATCCATATCCCAGAGACGGCTTTAGGTGCGGGATGCCCGCAGGATCCCCCTACCCTTCGCGTCCCCTCGGTGTAGCCGTGCTCGCCGTGATCATCGGGATCGTCGGGTTCCTGATCGCCCTCGCGGGGGTCCTGCTGGTCGTCCTATCGGCGGTGGCTCTAGCGGCCGAGCCGGTATACACCTTCGGGGCCGTGGGGGCCGTCGCCGCTCTCGTGCTCCTACTCTTCGGTATCCTCGCGCTCGTTGTCGCCTCCGGCCTCTGGAACCTTCGTCAGTGGGCCCTCGTTCTCGCGCTGCTGCTCTTTGGATTCGCCTTCTTGGGGAACCTCCTCGCCGGTCGGCTGTTCACGCTCCCGGGCATCCTCGAGGCCCTGCTCTTGGTCTACCTGCTCGCCGTGAGCCGCCATTTCACGTGACTCTGCAGAGCCGGCGTTAAGCATCGGCGACATTCGGGGCGTCGTGGGAATGGTGCCGAGGCGTTCCGGAGATCGGCGGCGAAGCGACGGCCGCTCCTATCGGATCCGGCGGGGGCGGCTCTCCGACCTGCCCCGCTTGGTCGAGGACGCGCACCGGATGTGGGAGGCGATCGGGGAGCGGAGCGCGAACTCGATCGCCGAGAACGACGCGAACTATTCGCGTTGGCTCACCCGTCAGATGCGAACGGGAAGGGTCGCGGCGTTCGTGGCCGTCTCACCCATCGCTGGCCGGATTGGCAGCGGGTGCGTCTGGTTGAGGGAGACCCACCCGCGCCCCGGCCTTCCCGCGCTGATCGAACCGTACATCCTATCGGTATTCACGCTCCCCGAGATGCGAGGGAGGGGCGTGGCGAGTGCGATCGTCCGAGCCTGCCTTCGCTGGGCTCGGGTGAAAGGCGGATTGCGCGCTTCGCTGCACGCTTCGGTCGCCGGTCGTTCGGCGTATGCGCGCATCGGCTTTGAGCGGACGTGGGAGATGCGGATCTGGCTCGACCCGGGCCGTCGGCGGCGGATCGAGCGCGCGGCCCGGCGCCGCCGGCCGCCGAAGCACATTCGACGGGGGCTGAGGGCGGGACGACCCCTTGCGCCGCCGTGAGACAACTCCGGCTATCCACTGGGCCAGTTCATATCTCGCGCTACGATTCCTCGCTTAGGTCCGCCATGCCGATCGCCCGTCACCTACCCGATCGACCCGCTCTGCGGCCGCACGTCATCGTTCTGGTGGTCATGGCCGCGGTTCTCTCCCTCCTATTCTCCAACATCCCCGGATGGGCCGGGCCGCCACCTTCGGGAATCGGCGCGCCGCGCGGGCATCCTGAGAGCTCCGCCGTCAACAGCGTAACGCCGGAGCGATCCTGGGTCTTTCCGCCTCGGGCCCACGTAGTTCCCCTCCCACCGCTGGCCGGGGGCGGGGTCGACCCGTTCGCGATCCGCACGACCGAACCGGCCCCGAACGGCGTCACGGACTTTGGCGTGGACTCCCAGCTGAATCCGTACCGGTACGCGACCGACGAGTTCGTAGGGACGGCGAAGATCCTCCGGCTCTCCACCTACTCGGCGGCCTGCGGCGGGGGGATGTCGTTCCAGCTCAATTCGGAGATCGTCATCCACGCACCCGCCGGGGACTACTACTACTGGATCCAGAACGTCATCTCGATCGACTCCGCCACGCGGGCGATGAGTTTCATCGACAACATCTGGAATTTCAGCAGCCCCACGGCAACCCTGACGTCTTCGATGCTCTCGGGGAACGGCACCGTCAGCAACGGCGGGGGATTCTCGCTCTACTACTACAGCAACCTACCTACGACCCTTCCGGGGGCGTATCTCACCCTGAGCTACCCATCGAACGTCTCGGTCGAGGTCAAGACCCGCATGGTCGGCGGTCATCCGACCCTCTGGTTCCTGTACGACGACGGGTTCGGCTGGCAGGTCTACGACAGCGTGACCTTTCACGAGCCCCACGCCGCCACGGGCGTTTCCTTCCTCGTCGACGGCTACACCTACTCCCCAAGCGGCCTCTACTTCGACGCCGAGTTCGACTTCGCCGGCTGCAGCGCGACCGGCGAGACCAACCTCAATTCGACGCTCTGGATGTCCTTGCAGTACGACAACGGCCACACGCTCCAGGCACCACCCACGACCTGGAACTTCGGCGAGAACACCGCGGAAGAGACGAGCAACGTGATCACGACGGCGAACCTGAGCTCGGGCGGCGGCGTGCCGGGCGCGCTCGAAACGACCGGTTCCGGCACCCTAGGCTCGCTCTACGGCCACTCGAACATCTCGGTCGTCAACCTGAGCACCCGGGTCCCGAACGGCACGCTCGAGGTGAACTCGGTCGACTACCCGTACCGGGGTCTCGGCACCACACTCACCCTCGACCCGGGTAGGTACACCATCGATCTGTTCAACAGCTCCCGGTTCGTCGTAGAACGCAATATCACCTTGAGCCCCGGCGAGGTGACGAGCTTCGAGGTCACACCGCTCGTCTACTATCCATTGGCGCTCCTGGCGACCGGCTTGCCGACCGGCACGGCGTGGTCGGTCAGCGTGGACGGGAACCTGACCACGACGACCAACGGCACGATCTCCCTGCGCGTGCTCAACGGGACCCACACGTACGTGGCGCAACCGGTCCCGGGCAGTACAACCACCGGGCGCCTGGGCACGGTGCTGGTCGCCGGCCACGGCGTGAACGTGACGATCGCCTACTTTCCGTTCACCTACCTCGTGACGTTCACCGCCACCGGCCGCCCGGAGGGGATCACTTGGACCGTGACCGTCGACGGGGCCTCCTACCCGACCGATTCCACCTCGGTGAGCATCGGCACGACCAACGGCTCGCATCCGTTCAACGTCTCGGCGCCATTCCAGTACCTGTTGAGCCCTTCGAACGGCACGATTAGCGTCCAGGCACGTCCGCTCGCTCAGGCGATCGACTTCCTCGTTCGCCCCGGCTACCTCGGCGGCGACGTCTCGCCGGCCGAGGCAAGCGTACTGGTCGACGGCCAAGCGGTCCTGGTGACGGCGGGCGCGTTCAATGTGACGAAGTTGCCCGGGGTGCACAACCTGACGGTCGAGCTCGCGGGCTACGCTACCTTCTGGGCGAATCTCACCGTCACTGCGGGCAATCTCTCCTTTGAGCCGGTCACCCTGCACCTCGCTTCTTCTGAGGGCGGGCGCCACGGCTCGTCGGTGCCGAGTGCGACGACGGAGCTCGAGATCGGGATCGGCGCCCTGGCCGTAACGGTCGCCGCCGGGTTGCTGCTCGTTCTCCGGGGCCGTCCGCGTCGCTAGACGGCATCGCGTGACCGGGAAATCCCGGGGACCTGCTGGGAGTTGCGGACGAGCGAACGGGTCCAAGCGGAAGACGAGCCCAAATAGCCCGATCCCCTCGCTCGGCAACGATGGCGGCCGCCGAGAATCCGCTCGGCGCGCCGACGGTATCCCCCGGATTCGACCTCTCCCGGGGATTCGACTCCCGCGTCCGACTGAACAACGGAGTGTCGATGCCCGTCCTAGGCCTCGGGGTCTTCCAGAGCGCGCCGGGCGAACCGACCCGACGGGCCGTCCGAGCCGCCTTATCGGCCGGTTACCGATTGATCGACACGGCGCGGCTCTACGAGAACGAGGCAGACGTCGGCCAGGCGATTCGCGAGTCCGGCGTTCCGCGCAAGGAGGTGTTCGTCACGACGAAGCTCTGGAACACGGACCATGGGTTCGACCGGGCGCTCGCCGCCTTCGACCGGTCGCTCAGCGCCCTCGGAAGCGACTACGTCGACCTCTACCTGATCCACTGGCCCAGCGGAGGCGACCGCGCGGAGAGCTGGCGCGCCCTGCGACGGATCCTCTCCGAAGGGCGGTGCCGTGCCATCGGCGTGAGCAATTACACGATCGCGCACCTGCGCGAGCTGATGCAACATTCCGACGTTCCCCCGGCGGTGAACCAGGTCGAGTTCAGCCCGTTCCTCTATCAGCGCGAGCTGCTCGAGTTCGCGCGCGGCCAGGGGATCCAGCTCGAGGCGTACGCCCCCCTGACCAGGGCCCGGCGGATCTCGGAGCCGGCGCTCTCCCACATCTCGAAGGCCCACGGCAAGACAGCGACCCAGGTGATGCTGCGTTGGTCTCTCCAGCACGGGGTGATCCCGATCCCGAAGTCGGTCCACCCCGAACGGATCCGGGAGAACGCCGAGCTCTTCGACTTCGTCCTGACCGACGAGGAGATGGGCGCCATCGACCGCCTGCACGACGGCTTCCGGACCTCGTGGGACCCGACCGGGATCCCCTGAGCGGTCTAGCGGGCTCTTTCCCCGGCGACCCGCCTCGGCTTCGAGCGGCTCACCGCCCCCGCGGATGGGACCACGACGGGTGGCATAGGGTTCGGGGCGTTCTCACGGCCTTCGGTGGCTGGCGTCTCGAAGTGGATTCTCGCCCACCTAGCCCTCCTCCGGGCTCTTATACCCTGTATCGGCTCAGCGACACGGGTACTCCCACCGTGGTTCCGTCCCTCCGCCTCCCCTCGCGTGCGATCCCCGGCACGCGCCGGGCGAAGTCACCCCGCATTACGCTGCGCAGCTCGGGGATCGTGACGTTCACGCTGGTCACGCTCCTTGTCGCGACGATGGCTCCGTCGTTTGCCAGCGCCTCCACCACGGTTCAGGTCCCCATCGGACCCGGAACCCTGCCGGCGGTGACCCACCTCCACTCTCGGAGTGCGAGCACCGCTACCCGGAGTCTACCGGCGACACCTCCTCCATTTGCCGGAGTCCTCCCCCCGAAGGGGATGCTGCATCCTGCCTACTCCTGGGGGGGGGCGAAGATCCCTCCGGGTGCCTCGGCGGCCCGGAACATCATCGCGGGAAACCCCCTCCACCGAGCGCCGGGCCCGCGATTCGGCCCGTACAACGTCCCCTCGAACAAATGCGATGGCGTCTGGCCATCGGTCGGCGGCCAGTGGACCTACCTCAACAACTGCTACGGCCACGACGAGCCCGGGATCCAATTCTATTCGACGATGCCGGGGAGCGGAGGGAACGTCACGTGGAATGTCACGCTGCCGGTCGAACGCAGCCCGACCCAGAACCAGTCCTCCCTCTACGCGGCGATATGGTTCGGCATGACGCTCACCGACCCTTACGCATGGCTCGACCAGTGCTTTCTCGAGCTCCAGTTCTACCCGGACTCCTCTCCGTATGGCGGCAACGCCGCCGGATCGTGGTACGGGGCGGCCGTCGCCTGGCAGATCGAGGCGGACACCGGCTACGAGGACGCCTGCTACTACGCGACCTTGACCGTACCGAGCGGCAGCGGCTACCTTCAGATGTCGGACGGCGACCACCTGAACGTCACGATGACCGGGTGGGCCGGGAGCACCGCCGGGGAGCTGATCACGGTCAACGATCTCACCAGCGCCCAGACGAGCTCTGTCACGCTCTACAACACCTACGAGAACTACCCGCTCAACCCGGCGTACTCCCAGAGCTCCGTGATGAACAGCCTGCAGTGGACCCCGGGCGGAGAGTTCCCGGTCGTCTTCGCGTTCGAGACCGGCCACACCGTTCCCCCGTACCCGAATTCCAACGCCTACGGGGGGTGCAGCGCGGGAGTCCCCCCTCCGACATCGGGGAACCCTGCGGTCCCCTGCCCGTCGTACGACCCCGGTAGCTGGGTGAACGACACCCTCGAGCCGTGGGCGATCTCCCCGCCGACGTTCTTCAACGGCAGCCGGCAGGAGCGGCCGTCCCAGGTCTCCTTCGGCCAGGACCTGGGGGGGATCGCGTTCATCGACCCGATCAGCAACTACACATGCTCGGGTCGGGACGGTAGCGCCTTCTGCAGCTATCCGTGGTACAGTTACTCGTGCAATCTGCACGCCTTCGAATTCGGCGCCGCGGACTATCCCGGCGTCTCGGCGGACTTCGGGAAGTACAACGAATACGCGCAGACCTCGCAGAACAACGCGCTCCAACTCGGCTTCTACCCGCCCACGAACTTCTCGATCCCCAGCTGCGGCGCCAAGCAGTACAAGCTCCAGGTCGGCTCGCAGAGCCCGACGCTCGGGAGCGCGTACTTCCTTTCCGCGCCATATGGCTCGCTGGCGAGCGTCCTCAACGTCACGCCGGGGGAGTACTCCCTGAGCGCGATCCCTGCCGCGGGAGACTACTTCTCCGGATGGAATGCGACCGGCTCGGTCCGCGTGACCTACCCGAACGACCCCGTGACGACCCTGTGGGTCGCCGGCGGCGGGACGGTGAAGGCGAACTTCACCACCTCCGCGGTGCCGATGGTTCAGGTCAACTTCGTCGAGACGATGCCCAACGCAAGCGTCGCCATCGACCCGAGCTTCTACTACACGAACGGGGTCCCGGTCGCGACCCTGAAGGGCAGCGGGTCGCTGAACCTGACCCCCGGGGTCTACACGATCGAGTCGTACCCGACGATGTTCTACAACTTCTCTGGCTATACCTCGAACAGTTCGGGGGCGCTGCTCGCCGCCCCGACGTTCCCGGCGACGTGGCTCGACCTCACCGGCAACTCTACCGTCGTCCAAGTCACCATCAACGTCGTGCCGAGCGCGTCGTACGACCTCGTGGAGTTCTACGTCTACGGGAGCGGCACGATCACCTTCAACGGGACATCGTACTCTTCGGGCAGCAGCGTCACGGTCCCGGTCGGGACGTACGCGATGACCGCCGTTCCCGCCGCGAGCTATTCGTTCACGGGCTGGTACTACAGCTCGAGCGCCGTCATGATCGATTTCCGTCAGTCGACCCACGTGATGCTCGAAGAGAGCACGGGGACGTACATCTACGCCGATTTCACCTACGGACTTTCGCGGGGGTCCCCGCCGATCGTCGCCCCCGCTCTATCGCATCCCTCGGGGACCCTCTATCCGGTCACCTTCGTCGCCGACCCGCCGAGCGGGCCGGTCGGCACGATCGGTAGCACCGGACTTACGAGCGGCAACACCGTGATGCTCTCGGCCGGCAGCTACAAGCTGAGCGCGGCGGTCGGCACGAACGGTACGTTCCTCGGGTGGAACGGGACCCAGTACGTCACCCCGAAGTCGGCGACCGCGTCGAGCACGATGCTCGACGTGACCGGTCCGGGAACGATCTACCTTCTGGCGATCGGCTTCCACCTCGGTACACCGGCGGCGAATCCCGACCCGGCGGAGGTCGGAGGGCGCCTCGCGCTCAGCATCAACGTTCTCGGCACCGGCGCCTCCTCGTACAACTGGAGCGGTCTTCCGCCGGGCTGCGCCCCGGTCGACCTTCCGAGCTTCACCTGCCGGCCGAACGCCACCGGCAACTACTCGCTGCACGTCGTCTCGGTGGCGACCGGCGGGATCAACGTGACGTCGCCGACCGGGCCCCTCGAGGTCGTCCCGGGACCGACGCTTCTGAGCTTCTCCGCGAGCGTGACGTCGCTGACGGTCGGCAACCGGACGGACCTCAACGTGACGATTCTCAACGGCTTTCTTCCGTTCACGTACCTGTATACCGGCCTTCCGGTGGGGTGCCTGTCGGTGAACGCCTCCACCCTGAGCTGCGTCCCCACACAGAGCGGCTCCTATCCGGTGAACGTGACCGCTAGGGACGTCGGCGGGGCGGTCGTCGGCGCGGGCCTCACGTTGCTGGTCAATGCGGCGCCCTCCGTCTCCTCGTTTTCGGCCTCCCCCTCGGCCGTCGACACCGGCGTCAGCGTGCTCTTCGCGACGGTCGCCACCGGAGGCACCGGGACCCTCCGCTACTCGTACAGCGGGCTTCCGCCCGGGTGCGTCGGTGCCGACCAGGCGACGCTCACCTGCGCGCCCACCCAGAACGGCAACTATTCGGTCAAGGTGACGGTATCGGATGCCGACGGAAGGGCCGGGGGGCAGACCACGGCGCTCGTCGTCCACCCCGACCCGTCGATCGTCTCGTTCACCGTCTTCCCGACGGCGGTCGACCCCGGGAGGACCGCGTCGTTCTCGGTGAAGGCGACCGGCGGGACGATCCCGTACACCTACCTTTACACCGGTCTACCCGGCGGTTGCACCTCGATCGACCGGCCGAGTCTGGCCTGCTCGAGCACGAAGAACGGCACCTACAACGTGACGATATTCGTCACCGACACCTTCGGCCACTTCGCGAACGCGACGACCGAGTTCGTCATCAACAAGACCGCCAGCTCCTCGCCGCCACCGAAGGGCAACCACACCCCGCCCCCGATCACGATCAACTCGACGGGGCCGGCGAAGGCGTCGACCCCCTGGACGACCTATGCGATCTTCGGCGGGCTCATCGCCGTGGTCGCCGCGGCCATCCTGGTCTTCGTCGGGGTTCGACGGCGCCCGCCGCCGACCGGCGAGACCGCAGAGTCCGAATCGGCCGACCCGGAAGGTTGGCGCAAGGCACCGACCCGGGAACGCTGGGACGATGAGTAGCCGTAGCGGCGGCGGGGTCCGAACGTTCGATGAGTGAGCGAAACTCCGGCGAGCGATCGGCGAAGATCTTCGTGGCAGAGCCGGACGACGACGAGCGCGCGGAAGCGCCCGAGCGCCC
>JAKIWY010000170.1 GCA_022749835.1 Thermoplasmata archaeon
CGCGGAGGTCAGCGCCGTCGGCCAACAGAGCGACTCCCCGACGTGGCTCTCGAGCGCCGACACGGCCGCCCTCTTCGCGAACCCCGACCCGGGATACGTCTTCGTCTCCTGGAACGGCACGGGGTCCGGGGCGTACACGGGTACATCGAGCGTCCAGTCGATCGTCCTCACCTCGCCGGTGACCGAGCTCGCCACCTTCGCCCCCACACCGGTCGTCCACCCGCAGACGTTCACGGTCGCCTTCCACGAGACCAGTTCGCTGCAAACGGGAACGATCTGGAACCTCTCCATCGGAACCACTGCCTACTCCGGGTCGGGGTCGTGGATCAACGTGAGCGGGCTCCACCACCAGAACTACATCGTCACGTTCGGCGTCGCCTACGCCCCGGACGGCCTCACCCAGTACACCCCCGGCACCGCGGCCGAGCCTCTCGCGGTCAGTTCGAATCTGAGCGTCAGCGTCCTGTTCGCCTCCGCCTTCCGGGTCAGCGCGAGCGCCTCGTTGGGCGGCCACGTCACCGTCTCCCCCGCGCTCACATGGTTCGGCTTCGGGGCGACGATCACCCTCAACGCGACCGCGAGCCCGGGGTACCGATTCGTCGGCTGGACCGGTAGCGGCCCGGGCGCCGTGAACACGACGACGTCCCGGACCACGTTGACCGTCGGCGGCCCGATCCGCGAGGTGGCGAGCTTCGCGCCCGTGCCTCCACCGGCGAAGAGCAGCACGAGCGTCTTCAACACCCCGAGCACCTGGGCCGCGCTCGCCGCCGTCGGGCTTCTGCTCGGTCTCGCCGTCGGCTTCGTGCTTCCGAGGCTCCGCAAGCACCCTCCCGAGAGCGCCCCTCCCTCGGACGATCCGGCCCCGCCCTCTTCCCCGGAAGGAGGTGCCCCGTGAGCCCCACCGTCGTCTCGCCGGGCTCGGGGGGCGGTCGGTGGATGAGCGTCCTCCGTCCGTCCGTGCGCCGCCGCGCGATCCTGGGCGCCCTCGGGATCGTCGTGCTCTTCCTCTTGCCGACGGCCGCCGTCGCCGCCCCGGGGCACCTTGCCGCTCCCTCGGCCGCGGCCCACCCGGCGGTTTCTGCCTCGCTCCCCTCTCCGTCCCTCCCCCACCACGCGCGTTCCGCCGCGGGGGCCCCGAGCGCATTCCACGCGGCGTCGCCACCTAGTCCCACCGGCGCCCCGGCCGCCCGTAGCCCGACGGCGCCCCCGCCGCTCGGGCCGCCGTCGAGCGGCCGCGGGACGTTCTTTGCGAACACCCAGTTCCCCCTTCCCCCGACGGCCAACCTGACCTGCCTGACCGGCTACGCCGGCTCGGCGTGCGTCAACGTCACGAACGAACCGTCGATCAACTTCACGAGCGACGGGACTCTTGCGGTCGCCTACAACGCGCTGACGAACGAATCTCCGTGCGGGAACGTCACGAACATCACGATGAGCCTGATCGGCTTCCGGGCCTCCTTCAACAACGGGACGAGCTGGACGAAGCCGCGCTACCTCGGCAACCCGGATTGCAGCGTCGCCGCGAACTTCCCGAACGCGATGGAGCCGAGCCTGACGTCGCTCGCGAACGGAACGCTGGTCCTCACCTACCTCGAGTTCAACAACACGTCACAGACGGGCTACCTGACCTACCCGCCGTACTTCTACTTCTACGCCCTCTGGAACGACCGGCTCGTCGTCAGCGAAAGCTACGACGACGGCACCAACTGGACGACCCCGACCGTCCTCAACAGCTCGGTCAACCCCCAGGCGAAGACCCCGGCGTACACCCAATCGCTCACGAACCCTCCGGACCGGCCGTGGGTCACCGCGCGGGGTGACAGCATCTACGTTGTCTGGATGAACTCGAGCGACCCGTCCACGTGGATCTACCCCTCCGGCTCCTACCGATCCGGGGTCCATCTGATCGCCTCGACGGACGGGGGCAAGAGCTGGGGAGCCCAGCAGGACCTCAAGTCGTGGTGGGGGAGCTACTTCGGCTACGCCTCGACCGACTACTCGGTGAATCCGATGGTCACCACGAGCCCCTCCGGCGAGGTGTTCGTGGGCTACGCCTCCGCGTTCAACTACGCGGCGGGCACCTACTGCGAGCCGTACCCGCCGTATCTCTGCCAGAACTATATCCCGACGATGAGCCTGATCCTCGCCTCCTCGACGAACAACGGCTCGAGTTTCAACTACACGACCGTCGTCGACCAGACCCCGGTCGTCTACCAGTGGGGTCCCTACGTCGACCCGAGCCCGCAGCTCTCCTATAGCGCGGTGAACCACCAGCTCTACTACGCCTACACTTCGGGGCTGATCGGCAACTACTGCTTTTCCTACGGCTGCTACCAGCAGTCGGCGCCGGACGTCTTCATCACGAACTCCTCGAACGACGGAGTGAGCTTCTCCACCCCCCACCCGGTCTCGGACCGGCTCTTGAACCCCTACGGGGGGGCGTTCGCCTCCGCCTACAACCCGGCGATGGTCGTCGACGCCTCCGGGCGGCTCCACCTCGAACTCTCCTTCGTCAACCAGAGCTACTGCTACGCGGTAGGGGTCTGCGGGATCCAGTTCCAGGTCTACCTGAACAGCACCGACAACGGCTCCACGTTCACCGCCCCGATCATCATCTCCGGCAATGCGACCTACTATCCGTACACCTGGGACGGCGAGTACGACTCGATGGCGACCGACGGCGTCCACTTCTGGGCGGCGTACACGCTCGACGTCTGTCCGGGGTACGCCACCGCCGCCTGCTACTACCCGAGCACCGGCGGCGTCGCCGACGTCACGGTCGGCTCCCTGTTCCAGGGAGGCGGGTACACCGTCACCTTCCTCGAGAAGAACCTGACGAAAGGGACGACCTGGTCGGCGGAGCTGCTCGGCAACGAACGGCAGGGCGTCGCCGGCTCCGGGCCGACCGGGCTCACCGTCTCGGGCGTGCCCGGCGGGCAGACGATGTTCTGGGCGGTCCCCTGGGTGAACCTCTCCTACGGGGTCGCGATGCTGCCGACGCTCAGCGCGACCGGCCCCGGGGCCTTCACCTCGAGCTCGACCATCTACGCGAACTTCACCGAGTGGGACCAGTTGAGGATCGCGACCAGCCCCGCGCTCCCCTCCTACCTGTTCCTCGGCTTCTATCTCGTCACGATCTCGATAAGTCCGCTTCCCGGCTTTTACTGGCTCCCGCACAACTCCTCCTTCAGCGCCTGGGTGAACAACACCGGGGCGACCTGCCCGGCGACGGGCTTCTGCTACCTCTACAACCTGACCTTCCTTTCATGGACCGGAGTCGGCGCGAGCAGCGTGAGCAGCGCGAACAATTCCGTCAGCGGACGGATGGGCAGCGCGGTCAACGAGACCGCGAACCTGCGCTACAACGGCATCTGCCAGAGCTATCCGCCGTACTATAACTACTGCTACAACGCGACGACCTTCGGTCTCACGTTCAACGAATCGGGCCTCCCGAGCGGCGTCGCCTGGGCGGTCACGATCGACGGCAACGTCACTCAAACGACGGCCGCGGACAACATGACCTTCGCCGTCTCCTCGGCGCCGACCCCCTACGTCGCCTGGACGGTCCCGGACCCCGGCACCGGGATGGTGTGGGTTCCGACCGCGAGCGCAGCTTCCCCGGTCCTCCTTCCGCAAAGCGCGCTCGTCCAGCTCAATTACACCCTGGTCAACGTCTCGCACTCGACGTTCTCCGTCAACTTCACCGAGACCGGTCTTCCGGGCCTGACGAGCTGGAGCCTGGAGGTCGGAAGCCTCGAGGTAGGGGTCGCGACCGAGAGCACCAATCTGGTCGTCCCCGGGGGCGCCTCGGCGCCGGTGAACGCCTCCTACGTCTTCCTGAACAATGGGACCGGCTACTTCGTCTCAAGGATCGTCGAGAGCCAGTTCGTGATGAACGAGAGCTCGCCGACCTCGCTTGGC
>JAKIWY010000171.1 GCA_022749835.1 Thermoplasmata archaeon
ACGATCTGCAGCTTGCCGCGGAGCTCCGCGGTGCGCTTGGCGCCCATCCGGTAGATCGAGTACTGCCGGGCGATCTCGTCGAGCTCCTTCAGGATCGCCGGGTCCGGGGGCCTTCGGCTGTCGTCGTCGGTGCTCTGGCCTAAGGCGTCGTAGAGGGTGTTGAGGCGCGTCTCGACCTCCTCGGGGGGCCGATAGTACGTGTGGCCGCTGGTCGGCTCGATCAGGCGCAGGATGAGCCGGCCGACGGTGGTCTTGCCGCAGCCGGATTCGCCGACGAGCCCGACCGTCTCCCCCTGTCGGACGTCGAAGCTGACGCCATCGACCGCACGGACGTCCCCGATGTGGGCGGAGAACAGGCCGCCCCGGATCGGGAAGTACTTCCGCAGGTTGCGGGCCGACAGCAGCACCGGGGCGTCTCGAGGGTCGGTCAGACTCCGAGCAGGACCCCCTACCCGCTCCACGCCGGGCCGTGATATAGGTAGCAGGCGACGGTGTGGCCCTCCCCCTCGACCGTGACGGGGGGGCGCTGCTCCTTGCAGATGGGCATCGCGTGCGGGCAGCGTGGATGGAACCGGCAGCCCGAGGGCGGGGTGATCAGGTTCGGCACCGAGCCCGGGATCGACTCGAGCTTCTTGTCCGGCTGGTCCATCCGGGGGATCGAGCTGAGCAGCCCCTGGGTGTACGGGTGCAGCGGCCTTCGGTAGAGCTCCTTGACCGGGGCGGTCTCCACGATGTTGCCGGCATACATCACCGAGACCCGGTCGCAGACTTCGGCGATGACGCCCAGGTCGTGGGTGATCAGCAGGATGGCGGTGCCGATGCGCGACTTGAGGTCGCGCATCAGCTCGAGGATCTGCGCCTGGATCGTCACGTCGAGCGCGGTCGTCGGCTCGTCGGCGATGAGCAGCAGCGGCTCGGAGGAGAGGGCCATGGCGATCATGACGCGCTGGAGCATCCCGCCGGAGAGCTCGTGCGGGTAGCCTCTCGCGACCTGGACGGGGTTCGCGATCGATACCCCTTCGAGGAGGCGGACGGTCTGCCAGAACATCTCGGCCTTGAGCGGGGCCTGGGCGTGCCCCCTCGCGCCCCAGAGGCCGAAGTAGAACGTGGAAAGCCAGGTCTGCAGGCGGCGGGCCGAGATGCCGCGCCGAAGTCCGTGCAGCGCTTTGGACTGGCGCATCTCCTCGAGGTAGATCGCCTTGAGCTGCCGGGAGAGCTCGAACATCCGCCGCTCGCGCCGCAAGTACGACCGCTGGAAGCCGGAGAGGTGCGCGCGGCGCAGCGCCCTGCGAAGCTCGGGGAGCTTCGCCGCCGGGTCGGCCCACGCGGTCCTCAGGATGTAGTAGGCCTGGGTGCCGATGCTCGGAAGGTTCGCCGCCTGGCCGAGCGCGTTCGCCGCCTTGCGGAGCGAGTTCGAGTCGTTCGCGCGCGCGACCTTGACCAGCTCCTGGAGCGCCGGCTGGACGGCGGGGGCACCCGGCGTCGCACTGTTGAGCGCGTCGACGATCGACTCCCCCCGGTGGAGCAGGAGCGCCTCCGAGATTTGATCGGAGATCGAGAAGATCGGGTTGAGGGCGCTGGTCGGCTCCTGGAAGATCATCGAGACGCCGCCGCCCCGCACGGCGGTCATCCGCTCCTGGGCGGCGCGGATGCGGCGGAAGCGGCGGGAGACCTTCACGCGCCCGGTCTTCTTGATCGGCCGGTACTTCGCCTCGTGCTCGATCCCCCAGAGCAGGTTCGCCCCGCGGTAGATGATCGAGCCGTCCATGATGCGGCCCGGAGGGTCCGGGATGAGCCGGGTGACGGAGAACGCCGTGACGCTCTTGCCGCACCCCGTCTCGCCGACGAGACCCATCGTCTCGCCCTCGCGGATGTTGAAGGTGACCCCGTCCAGCGCCTTGACGACGCCGTCGTAGGTGAAGAAGTAGGTCCTCAGGTTGCGGATATCGAGGATGACACGCCCGGGCGGGGGGGGTGGTACCGGCAGAGCCGCCGCTACCGAGGGCGAAGGGGCCGCGGCCATCGCCACGGCGGGGGGAGCATCCGGGATAGATGAACTAACTGGTAGGCGGGCGGCGACCGTCCCCCCTCACCTCCGCAGGCGGGGGTCAAGCGCGTCGCGTAAGCCGTCGGAAAGGAAGTTCACCGAGATGGCGAACATGAAGACGATGAGTCCGGGGAAGAGGACCTGCCACCAGGGGAAAGTGCAGGAGTTTCCCCCGGCAGCCGCCACCTGGCAGAGGACGATCAGGTTCGGGATGACCCGTACGGCGATCGCCGAAATGCTCCCCCACTCCGGAAAGTACTCGCTTGGGAAGACGTGGAATCCGAGGAAGACGAGACCGCCGACCAGAAGCGGGATGGCGCCCACATCGAGCGACATCTGCACGAACATCGGGTAAAGGCTGTTCGGGATGATGTGCTTGAGGACGATGCGGCCGGTCTTGGCGCCGCTCGCCCGGGCGGCCTCGACGTACTTCTGCTCCCGCACGACGAGCACCTGGCCGCGGACGAGACGGGTGTAGAACGGCCACCAGACGAGGATGAACGCTCCCATGAGGAGCATCACTCTCCCCGTGAGCCCGGAGAACGCCGTATTGGAGGCGAAGACCGCGAGCACGACGAGGACGAAGAGGAGCGAGGGGATGGACAGGA
This sequence comes from Thermoplasmata archaeon, assembly GCA_022749835.1. Classification (GTDB taxonomy): domain Archaea; phylum Thermoplasmatota; class Thermoplasmata; order Lutacidiplasmatales; family UBA184; genus Lutacidiplasma. The sequence goes on from JAKIWY010000171.1 coordinate 2,656, forward strand.
AGATGTCGGTGATCCTCATGATGAGCTCGTCGACCAGGCCCCCCTTGTACCCCGCCACGGCGCCGAGCCCGAGCCCGATCATCGCCCCGCTCACGACGATGCCCGCCGAGATCCCGAGCGACCATGGGGCCCCCTTGACGAGGCCCTGGTAGATGCTGAAGAAGTAGTTCCCGTCCGGAAGGACGGTGAGCGCGCCCAGCGGGAGCGGCCCGCTCTGGAAGTTCGTGAAACTGAAGGTCGGTCCTAAGATCGATGGATTCGCGGGATCGACCGGGTAGCAGTTCGGCATCGGCGGGGGCACGTTGTTGGCGTAGGTGCACACGGGGGTGCACGCTCCGGCGAGCGAGCCGGCGGCGCCCCCGTTGCCCGTGTACGAGCCGCAGTACACCTCGAGCTGGCTGTTGGAGGTCGGGTTGAAGAACGAGTAGACCGCCACGAAGATGAGCGCGATGAGGATGCCGAGGCCCACCATGGCCAGCGTGTTCTTCCTCAGGAAGTAGAACGTCCGGAGCGCCTGGGCGAGCTGGGGGTTCGGGCGGCGTTTCGGGGTGAGCGCGCCCGCCGTCTCCGTCCGAGCCGCCATGGTTCACCCCAGCCGGACGCGCGGGTCGAGGTAGGCATACAGGACGTCGACGATGATGTTGGCGATCACGACGATGATGGTGAACAAGAGCGTGGAGCCGAAGATCAGCCCGTAGTCGTACGGTTGGAGGATCGAGTAAGTGAGGATGAGACCGATGCCCCGGGTGTTGAAGATGAACTCGATGATCGGAAAGCCGCCGATGAACCCGGCGAAGACGAGACCGAGGACGGTGATGGTCACGTTGAGCGAATTGCGCCCGGCGTGGCGCCGCACGACCGTGCCTTCCGGGACGCCCTTCGCCCGCGCCGTCCTCACGAAGTCGAGGTTCATCACTTCCAGCATGCTGTTGCGCACGAACCGGAGGATCCCCGCGATCGCCCCGTAGGCGATGACCAGCGAGGGGATGATCAGCCGCTTGACCGAGTCGAAGGCGAGGTACCAGTTCTGGTGGTAAATGGCGTCGAAGGTGGGGAAGCCGGTCGGCGTCGTCTGCTGATACGAACCTATCCATGTAGGTTGCCCGCCGGGAACGCAGGACCACTGCGGCCATGATCCGTACCATTGATAGAGGGGGAAGGAGGTCGAATTACACAGCGGGGTGAAGCCGCCCGATAGGTAGGTCGCTGCGATGAGCGCGAGCGTCGCGAGCA
>JAKIWY010000172.1 GCA_022749835.1 Thermoplasmata archaeon
GGCGGGTCAGGGGGTCTGTCCCGGGGTCAAATGACCCGGGATCGTGGTGCCGAGGAACCACCACGCGGCGAAGCCGGCAAGCGCCATGAACAGGGGGAACGCCAGCAGGATCACGTGGTAGTACAGCGGCATCCGGAACGCGAGCTTGGGAGCGCCTCCGTCTCCCGAAGCCTCGCTGTCGTTAGAGGTGGTGGAACCGGCGAACTTGGCGACCGCCCGGATCCCGAGGAACCGGCGGGTCGAAACGCTGCTCGAGTCGGTGCGCCAGAGGGTGTCGCTCTTCGAGACGTTCTCGAGGTAGTGGTCCACGATCGCCGTGGCCGGCAGCGAGAAGATCCCCGCGGCTCCGAATCCCAGGTAGAGGAGGAGGAAGTCGAACGGCTCTTTGGTGTAGTGGAATCCGTAGGCGGTCCATCCGTAGAGCACGGTCACGGCCCCGGCCATGAACGCCAGGACCCCGACGTACTGCAGGCGTAGGTGGAGGTACGCCACGGCCGCGAACGACACCATCACGATGCCGAAGACGACCGTGATGTCGTTGAACAGGATGTTGTAGCCGCCCATCACCGAAGGGTACGGCCACACCATTTCCGACCAGAAGCCTAGTACGACCGCGGTGACGCCGACCGCCCCGACGGGGCCCGCGCCGCCTCGGATCGCCGCCTTCACCTTTTCGACATCGTTCTTTCGCATCGCCCACCAGGCGGTGAGCCCCACGTACGTGAGCACGGCGGCGGCGAAGAGTAGGAGCGCTTCGGTCAGGGCGAGGTTATCGATAAACATCGGTCTCTTCTCCTCGGAAGGTCGGCCTATCGGCCCCCTCCTAGTGCGTTCGGCTGCGTCTCGGCCCCTCGGCTCAGAGTTGTCTCCATGGTCGCCTCCTTGGGGAGGATTAGGGAGAGGGGTGGCAAGTGGGTACCCTCCTTGGCGTAAGGAGCGCAAGGAGCCCAGGGAGTAACCACCTCGTCAACTCCGCCTGACCTGCTCCTTATTCTCTGGACCGGGAAGTTCCCCGTGATGCTCGCCAGCGAAGCCGCGGAGCTCCCTTCGAAGGAACAAGAGACGAACGTCCGAAGGGTGCAGAGGACCGGCCGCACTTCGCTTGCCGTCACCCTCCCGAAGGCGTGGACCGGTTCTCATGGGGTAGTGACCGGGACTCCGATCGAGCTCAGGGACCTGGGCGACGGTCGCCTCGAGCTGTCCATCGCGACCGGGCGCGCCACTTCCCCCGAGCATCTCAAGATCCTTCAGATCGACGCGAGCGACGCGACGCCCAGCTTGCTTCCGAGACTCCTCATCGGGGCGTACATCACCGGCAACGACCGCATCCTGATCACCGCCCGCAGCGACCTCTCCCCCGAGGTCCGCGCCAAGGTCGCCGAGGTCGCCCACCGCATCCTCGGCATGAGCCTCGTGGAGGAGGAGCCCCGTCGTCTCGAGGTGCGGGTCTTCCTCGATGCGAGCAAGCATCGGCTCTCGAGCCTGCAGAGCCGCGTCGTCCGCATGATCGAGCTCGAGCTCGAGGTCTGCTCCCGCTCTCTCGAGACCGCAGACCCCCAGCTACTCGGTCAACTCCCGAACATCGAGGAGGAGGTCGACCGGTTCTACCTCCTGATGGCCCGCCAGCTCCTCCTGGCCGCCAACGATCACGAGATCGCACGGGAGATCGGGGTCCAGAGCCACCACTACCAGATGGGCTACCGGCTCGTCGCCAAGATGCTCGAGGTGATCGCGGACCTGATCGCCAAGATCGGGCGGGAGCTGGCGGCCGAGCTCCCCCGGGGAAAGGACGCCGAGGAGATCCGCCAACTCCTCGTCCGGTTCAGCTCGACGCTCACGGCGACGATGCGCGCTTTCAGCTCGAACTCGGCGAGCGAGGCCGACGACGCCCTCGAGGGGGTCCACGCGGCGACCCAGGAGCTCGCGGAGCTCTCCGGCTCGCTCATCGGACGCTCCCGAGACCGGGAGAACGCGGCCCGATTCCAGCGGATCCTATCCGAGCTCGGTACCGGGCACGCGCTGCTCGTGGTGATCAACGAGACCACCGTCAATCGGGCGGTGGAACCGGAGACGACCGCCCCGACCGGCGGCCGGGTGCTCCTCGCCCGGCGCCCCAGCCGTGCGTAGGCGGTTCGCACCCGCTTACCCAAGCAGATCGTCGATTCGGTCGGTGGAGCCCTAGGGGTCTTCCATCCGTGCGGTCCTCGCGAAGGGGGGGAGCGCCGCCCGCGGCGGGCCGTTCCCAGTCGGGCTCCGGGGTTCGCGGTCGACCGCGGGCACGGGGTTGACGGCGATCGTCGCCGCCGGGTGGGGCGAGGGCCCATGGATCGCCTTCGGTGAAACCAGCACGAGGAGCATGCCTTCCGGGGGAACGTCGTAGCTCCCGGCGATCTTTCCGTGGACGACCTTGGGCGATGCGTTCCCGGGGTCCCACGTGTAGACGTCACCGGTCGTCCCATTCAGGATCAGGGGCGAAAGATGGAGGTGGACGGTCCGAGTGAGGTTGGCGTTCACCACGAACAGGCTCGCCTTGCTCGAGTTCTCCGTCAGGACCGACCAGACGCTCGGGACGTTCGTGACGATGTGCGTCGCATAGACGCTCCCCATCGCCAGGTGGTCGATGAGGCGGCTGAACAGCAGGCCGGTCGGGCCCACCGAGCTCGTCCCGTTCATCATCGAGTAGCCGAAGCTCGTCTGGTTGCTCTGCAGGCTGAAGATCGTGAACTGGCTCACGTTTGCCCGGAGCGCCTGGATCGACGAGGCGGCCAGGAACAGCGCGTTCGCGTACGTCCCGTTGAACACCGAGGGGGTCCATCCGGGGCCTGCGTTGAACTCGTTCAAGAAGACCGGGAGGCCCGAGCAGCTCGGGCACTGCCGGTTCACCGCCGCCCGGACGTGCTGGTAGGTGCTCGTGACGTTCCCGGCGCCCACGAGGGGGTCGAGGAACTTCTGGAGGGTGGGGGTGACGGTGGACCGGTACGGGTAGGAGTGGTAGGCGACCGCTGAGATGTTCGGACCGTCGACATGCAGGACCTGGCCGATCTGGTAGCTGTCGCACGAGCAGGTCGCCTCGATCCCGACGAATCGGGCGGATGGGTCGACGGCGCGCACCGCCCCGATGGCGTTCCTGAGGTCGATCGCGTAGGCGAGAGGGGTGGGGCGCCGGTGGTCGAGGTACGACCAGTTCGCCCACGGGATGCCGTAGTGCTTCCAGAGGTCGGGCTCGTTCCCCACGGAGAAGTAGTCCGGCTGGAACCCGAGGGTCTTCACGATGAATTTCGCGATGGATGCGTCCTCACGGGAGTTGTTGTTCTCCCCGGGGAGGGGCATGATCACGTGGCACCGGGGGCTCCTCGAGAGGCACCAGAGCTTGAAGGCGGTCAGATTGTAGGCGCACGGAATCCGCTGGGAACCGTTCGGCCCGTATTGGATGTCGGAGGAGATGTTGCACTCCTCGGTCCAGGTGCCGTAGCGCGACCAGTCGAACGGCGTCTGGTTGAGGAACGCCCCGACGTGCGGGTCGGTCCAGATCCCGCTCGAGTTGTTCGTCTTGAGGTCGGTCGACCAAAAGGTGCTCGGAGTCACCGCCACGAGCGGCCCGCCCGTCAGAAGATCGCCGGATGCGGCCGGAGCGGCGGTGAGAACGGAACGTGGGGAGGCAGGTCGGGGACGGGGTGATTCGCCCGGGTACGCTAGGGCCGATGCAGCCAGCAGGCCGGCAACCGCGACGGCCATCAGGAACGGGCCCCACCGCGCTCCCGTACGGCCCGCAGGCCGTCGGCGAGCACTCCCCGGGCGCCGGGGAGGCGAC
>JAKIWY010000173.1 GCA_022749835.1 Thermoplasmata archaeon
GGCCCCGGCTTGCGATCCTCACCAACTCCGGCGGGCCGGGGATCGTGGCGGCGGACGCGTGCGCCCGCCAGGGCCTCGAGCTTCCTCCTCCGCCAGCGCCGCTCGTCGAGAAGCTCACCCATCTTCTCTCCCCCTCCTCGGCGTTCGGAAACCCCGTCGACATGACCGCCGACGCCGGGGCTAAGCAGTACCGGGAGGCGCTCGCCGGCCTTCTGGCGAGCCCCGAGTACAACGGGGCGATCGTGATCTCCACCCCGACCGGCACGCTCGCCGGACGCGCCGCCACGCAGGCGATCCTCGACGGGCGGGGCGATTCCAGGAAGCCGGTGACCGCCTGCCTGTTCGGCCTGACCGACCTCTCGGAGGACGTCATGTTCCTCGAGGAGCACGGCATCCCCACGTTCTCCTTCCCCGAGGAGGCGGTCGGGGGCCTCGCGAGCGTCGCCCGGTTCCACGCGTGGAAGGCCCGCCCTCGCACGGAGGTCCGCTCGTTCCCGGTCGACCGCGCCGCGGTATCCCGGCTGATCGAACAGGCCCAACGGGACCGCCAGAGCGTGCTCCCGGAGTACGCCGCCCGCGGCTTGCTCTCGGCGTTCGGCATCCCGACGGTCGCCGCCCGGCGCGTCCACTCCGTCGCGCAGGCGAAAGAGGCCGCGGGCTCGCTCGGCTACCCGGTCGCCCTCAAGGTCGCCTCCCCCGACATCTCGCACAAGACCGACGTCGGCGGAGTCGCCCTCGGGCTCTCGGGAGCCGAGGAGCTCGAGCGCGCCTGGAACGCGATGGCCGGCTCCATCGGCCGAAAGGCCCCGAACGCCCGCATCGAGGGGTTCGAGGTCGAGACGATGATCCCGGAGGGCCACGAGGTGCTCGTGGGGGTCCAACGGGACAGCGGGTTCGGCCCGGTCGTCGTCTTCGGGATGGGCGGCATCTACGTCGAGGTGCTCAAGGACGTCACCTTCCGGCTCGCCCCCCTGCGCCCACTGTCCGCCGAGCACATGGTCGCCGCGGTCCGGGCTTCCCCGATCCTTCGGGGGGTCCGCGGGGAGCCGCCGAGCGATCTCGCCGCCCTCTACGAGGTGATCGAGCGTGTCTCGCAGCTCGCCGTGGAGGTCCCCGAGCTCCAGGAGCTCGACATCAATCCGCTGATCGTGCGTGCGCAGGGCCACGGCGCGGTGGCGGTCGACGCACGGGTCGTGCTCGCTCCGTCTTCCAGATCGGCGCCTTCCGCTTGAGCTGCTCGATGAGGAAACGGCACGCTGCGAACGCGGGCGCCCGATGGCCGGCGCCGACCGAGATCACCACCGAAGCCTCTCCTACGGGCACGAGCCCGAGGCGATGCCACACCTCGACCCGCTCGACTCCGAAGCGGCGTTTCGCCTCGCGTTCGAGCTCGGATAAGGCGCGGCTCGCCAGCGGAACGTGCGCCTCGTAGAGCAGCCCGCTCACGCGGCCCCGGCCGAACGGGTCCGGGCGAACCCGGCCGACGAAGAGGGCGACCGCCCCCAGGTGGCTCTCGCTGACGGCGTCGTACGCGGAGCGGACCGAAAGGGGGCGCCGGGTGAATCGCACGGGCATGGCTAACCGCCTCCGTACGGCGGATGGATCGCGACCTCGTCGCCCGGGTGGATGCTCCCGTGCCGGGCGGCGAGGTACTCGCCGTTGCGAACGAATCTCGAGACCTTCAGGATCGGGGCGAGGCGCGGATGCTTCCGGACCAGGGCGAGCAGGAGCTCGGCGAGCTCCGAGCCTCCGGAGGGAACCGGCCACTCCAGCTGCGAGGCCCCCACGGCCTCCCGGGCGCTCGCGAACAGGAGCACTCGGACCTTGGCCGGCATCGGAACTGGCCAGCGTCCGGACGCCAAGGGGTTTTCGCTTCCGGCCGGCCGCGGGCCGCGTACCGGAGCCGTGGGAAACGCTCTCTTCTCCTCGGCGGGAGCAACCCATTAATAGCGATATCCATTGAAACGCGTTGCATGAAGGAGATCGCCGTCCGGACCGGCGGCGCGGCGGGCGACGGGATCGCTTCCGTCGGGGAGGCGCTGACGCGCTCGTTCTCCCGGATGGGCCTTCACGTCTTCGGCCTCAATGCCTACCAGTCGGTCATCCGGGGCGGCCACGTCTGGTTCCAGGCGAGGGCCTCCCCCCAGCGGGTCTACTCGCAGGGCGACGGCGCCGACGTGCTGTACGCGCTCAACAAGGAGACCGCCGATGTGCATCTCTCCTCCCTTCGGGCGGGCTCGGTGGCGGTCTTCGACCCCGAGAAGTTCGACGTGCCCGACTCCGAGCTACCGGTCGGGGTCCGCGCCCTGAGGGTCCCGACCCTGGAGATCGCCCGCAAGTACACCAGCCAGTCGATCCTCCAGAACGCGGCCGGCCTCGGGGCCACCGCCTACGCCGCCGGCATCCCTCTCCCGGTCCTGCACGAGGTGCTTTCGGACTCGTTCGGCAAGAAGAAGGGGGAGATCGTCGACTGGAACCTGGGCGCGAGCTCGGACGGCTTCGAGTTCGCCCGGGCCCACGGGGCGGTCAACGACCACGCGCTCTCCCAGGCCGGCGAGCCGAAGCTCCTCATGACGGGGAACCAGGCGATCGCGCTCGGTGCCGCGGCGGCCGGCTGCAAGTTCCTCGCCCAGTACCCGATGACCCCCGCCTCGGGCATCATGCACTGGATGGCGACGCATTCGCGCGACCTCGGGGTCGTCGTGAAGCAGGCCGAAGACGAGCTCGCGGCGATCCACATGGCGATCGGCGCCTCCTTCGGCGGGGTCCGGTCCATGACCGCGACCAGCGGCGGCGGCTTCGCGCTGATGGTCGAGGCGCTCGGCATGGCCGGGATGTGCGAGGTCCCCCTGGTCGTCGTCGACTCGCAGCGGTGCGGACCTTCGACCGGCCTTCCGACGAAGACCGAGCAGGGAGATCTGAACATGATGCTCGGCGCCGGACAAAGCGAGTTCCCCCGCGCCATCCTGGCGCCTTCCCACCCGGCCGAAGCCTACCGGGCGACGATCAAGGCGTTCGAGCTCGCCGAGGAATGGCAGACCCCGGTGCTTCTCGCGAGCGATCTCCACCTCTCGGAGAACTTCGCGACCGTCGATCGCTCGGAGATCTCCTTCGACGTCCCGGTCCCCTCGCTCTTCGAGGTCGAGGCGAACGGGCACGACTACAAGCGCTACCTCTACACCCCCTCCGGGGTCTCCCCGAGGGCGTTCCCGGGCCAGCCGGGCCTTCAGCACATTTCAGGCTCCGACGAGCACGACGAGAAGGGCCACCTCGTCTCCGACGTGAAGTCGGGGATCCCGGTGTGGGTCGCCGAGCGCAAGAAGATGATGGAGAAGCGGATGCGCAAGCAGGACGGCCTCGCCCGCCAGAGCGAGCGGCCGCTCGAGGAGGGCCCGGCCGATGCCCAGGTGACCTTCGTCGCCTGGGGCTCGACCGTCGGAGCGGTTCGAGACGCGATGCTCATCCTCGGCGAGCGGGGCATCCGGACGAACCTCGTGATGCCGAGGACGGTCTATCCGCTCCACGCCGAAGAGATGACCCGGGCGATCTCCCGCGCCCAGCACCCCCTGCTCGTCGAGGCGAACTTCTCCGGCCAGTTCGGCCGCCTATTGCGCGCCGAGACCGGCATCGCGATCCACGACCGGCTGCTGAAGTACGACGGGGAGCCGTTCTACCCGATGGAGATCGTCGGCCGGGTCCTGGAGGTCACGGGTCATGGCGGGAACTAGTGTGCCGGTGGTCGCCAGCCAGATGGGAACACCCCTTCCGCTCGTCGGGAAGTCCGACACCAAGCC
>JAKIWY010000174.1 GCA_022749835.1 Thermoplasmata archaeon
ACACCTCCGCCGAAGGTCCGACCACGTTCATGGTCACCGACATCACGATGGACCCGAACGCCGGCGAGATCGCCACGGGCCGCGTGTTCTCCGGGCGGCTCGTCAAGGGGATGGAGCTGAACGTCGTCGGGACGAAGATCAAGAACCGCGTCCAGCACGTTTCCCTGTTCATGGGCCCGGAGCGCCTCATGGTCGAGGAGGTCCAGGCCGGCAACATCGCCGCCGTCATCGGCCTCTCCGACGCGTTCGCCGGGACCACCATGTCGAACTCGCCCGAGATGGTCCCGTTCGAGGAGATCCGCCACGTCTCCGAACCCGTCGTCACCGTCGCGATCGAGCCGAAGCACATGGGCGACCTCCCGAAGCTCATCGAGACGATGCGGAAGGTCGGCAAGGAGGACGCGAGCCTCAAGGTCGAGATCAACCCGGAGACTGGGGAGCACCTGCTCTCGGGCATGGGCGAGCTTCACCTCGAGATCACTCAGTACCGCATCATCAACGACTACAAGGTCGAGATCGTGGCGTCCAAACCGATCGTCGTCTACCGGGAGACCGTCAAGGCCCCGGGCGGCCCGTTCGAAGGGAAGTCGCCGAACAAGCACAACAAGTTCTACTTCGAGGTCGAGGCGCTGCCGGCCCCCGTCGTCCAGGCGATCAAGGACGGCGAGATCCCTCAGGGAAAGTCGTTCAAGGACATCAAGACGCTCGTGACGAAGCTCGTCGAGCTCGGCATCTCGCGCGACGAGGGCCGCGGGCTCACCGCGGTCGAGGGGACGAACATGCTCGTCGATGTGACCAAGGGGATCCAGAATCTCAACGAGACGATGGACCTGGTCATCGACGCCTTCAAGGAGGCGATGAACCGCGGACCGCTCGCCAACGAGAAGGTCTACGGTTTGAAGGTCCGCCTCGTCGACGCGAAGCTCCACGAGGACTCGATCCACCGCGGCCCGGCCCAGACGATCCCGGCGGCCCGCTCGGGGATCTACGGCGCGATGTGCATGGCCGGCCGCGTGCTGCTCGAGCCGCTCCAGAAGGTCACGGTGAACGTCCCCCAGGAGATCCTCTCGGGGGCCACGCGCGAACTCCAGCGCCGGCGCGGCGAGATCCTCGACATGACGAGCGTCGGCGACCTGCAGACGGTCGTCGCCAAGGTCCCGGTCGCCGAACTGTTCGGCTTCGCTTCGGACATCCGCAGCGCGACCGCCGGCAAGGTCCTCTGGGCGACCGAGTCCCTCGGGTTCGAAGTGCTGCCCGGCGAGCTTCAGCTGAAGATCGTCGGCGAGGTCCGCCAGCGCCGCGGGCTCAAGCCCGAGCCGTACGACGCGAGCTACTACGCCGGGTAGGCCCATGGGGGCCCCGCGGGTCCCGGGCGCTATGCCTCCGGCATCGGATGCCTACTACGAGCCGTAGCACGTCATGTGAGCGATCTTACTACACTCGGTAGTAGCTTGGGCCGTTCAAGCCACTACGATGCGTAGTAGGAACGTGGCGAGGAGACGTTCTGCCGGGAGGAATCAAGGGCGCTGCGGCTATCCCGTCGGGCCCTCGGGGGGCTTTCGCGGAGTCCGCGCCTTTCTCCGCGGGCCCGGCGACTCGTCGAGCGTGCGCTGCTGGGCGCTGCGGGGCCCCTCCGGTGCCTTGGACTTGAGCGGCCAGGCGCCCTCCCGGTCTAGAAGCCAGCGCTTGCGCCACAGCCCCAGGCCGAATCCGCGCAAATCTCCGGATTCACCGACCACCCGGTGGCACGGGATCACGATGGGGATCGGGTTGCGATGCATCGAGCCGCCGACCGCACGCGCCGCCCCCGGGTGACCCGCCCGGCGGGCGAGCTGGCCGTAGGTCACCGTGGAGCCCGCGGGCACCTCCATCAGCTTCGACCAGATCGTCCGGTCGAATTCGGAACCCTTCGCGGTCTCCACGGCGACCTCGAAGCGGTCCCGGCGGTTGCGGAAGTACTCGCCGACCTGGCGAGGCGGGCTCCCCGGTGGGAACGGAGGGGCACGGCGACGGGCGCCCTCGGGAAGAGTGGACTGGGCGACGCCCCGCTCGAGGAGGTCGATCAGGTGAACGGTCTGCCCCTCGTAGACGACCCGGAACGTCCCGATCGGAGTCTCGACGTTGGAGAAACTCAGCGGCGACACGGCGGGTTCGGATGGCGGCCCCAGCTTAACAAGGTTCTGTGAAGCGTCGGGAAGTTCGTCCCGCATGGTGCGGACCGTTCGCGCCGATCGGCGGTTGCGCGTGGGCGGAGCGAACGCCGGGAGGGGGCGACGGCCTGGACGAGGGGCCTTCCCCCCGGTGGAATCTTGGCCGGCCGCCTTCCCAAGCCTCACCTTATCGACTTGGACATTTTACTATATATATAATCGACACTACAGAACAAATATGATGGTCGTCGCGCGGGCAATTCTCCCTCGGGGGCGCCGGATCTCGATCAACGGCCCCTTCGTCCGAGAGCGTCGGGGCCGAGGCCGTCCGCCGGCTCGCTATCGCATCGTGATCCGGACCGTAGCGGACGTCGAGGAGGCGCGCCGGTTCGGGGTCCCCATCTATCTCCTCAGAGCGGATCGACTGCGTGAGCTCGGGCTTGCAGCGGAGTTTCCCAGCCACCTCCTCGTGGGGGCAGTGGTCGAGGGGGCGGTGGAATCGAAGTTCCCCCGCATCTGTTTCCGGTACTCCGAAACGGTCTCCCTGCCCCGCATCGAGGACCTGATCGTGGCCCTCCTTCGCGTCGACCCGCTTCTCGCGAGACTCCTCCTGGTGGCGAACCAGAGCTTCGTGGACCCGTCTCATCTCTCGTTGCGGGTCGTACAAGAGGACGTGGCGGCGTCGGCCACGCAAGTTGGGTTTCAGCAGTTCGCGTCCGCCGTTCCGGTGGTCGGTGCTTCGATCCCTTGGCCCGTCCTCCAACGGCATGACGAGGGCCACGCGGTGCGAGGGTTGCGGGCATGATCCGGGGTCCGGCCCGCGAGTTCGCCAAGATCCTCGAACGAACCGGAATCGAGTACCTGTTCGTCGGCGGTGTGGCGATGGCCGAGTCCGTTCCATCGGTTACCGAGGATTTCGATGTGATGATCCTCCCGTCCGCGTTCGACGCGGCGGTCGCCGCCGTGGACCGCGATCCGTCCGTCGTCTCGATGGGGCGGGGCCCCGCTGAAATGCCGGGGGGCCACGTGCTCGTCCGAGGCGCCTTGATACGATTCGACCTTCTCGACCCGAACGCTTACTCCGCCCAGCGCTCGGGGATTGACTTCTATCGATTCGTCAAGCGCTACCACTCCCGAGCGACCAACCTCGGGCGGGTCGCCCTCCCCGAGGTGGTCTGGTACATGCGGTTGGTGATCGACGATTGGGAACTTTACGTGCCTAAGATTCTCCGAGATGTTCGGGCGGGCGCGCCATGGGCCTTGGCCGAGAAGGTCCGCAGGATCGCCCGCCGCTACGGGGTCGAGGCGGTGCTCCGTTCCCGTCTCGCCCGGGTGGAAGAAGACCTGCGGATCAATCACCTACTTGCGAGACCACGTCCGCTCGTCGAAGCGGGACGAACTGCTCGCGGCACGAGGCGGCGTGGCTCTGCGCCGTAGCGGCCCCACATCCACCCGAGAGAAACTCCGCCCGTCTTCGGGTCGGGGCCTATCCGCGGCCCACAGAACCCGGAGAACCGCTGCCGGGGCTCTCGCGTCTACTCGAGCCCGGTCGCTGTGATTCGGAAAAGTGCGCTCCCCTCGGGGCGGGAGCGATGTTTGACGAGCACCGTCCGGCGCGCG
>JAKIWY010000175.1 GCA_022749835.1 Thermoplasmata archaeon
ACCTTCGGCGTCGACCGGAACCTCTGGGCGCTCGCCGACTTGGGACTACGGACCGAAGGGGAGCGCGTGGTCTGGCACCTGCCGGCGTACCTCGCCCCGGTCCCGGTGGCCGTCTTCCCGCTCCTTCGAAAGGAGCACGGGGAGTACGCGCACCGGCTGGTCGAGGAGTTGCGGCGCGAGGGGATCCCGGCGGCGTACGACGACGCGGGGTCGATCGGGCGGCGGTACGCCCGCATGGACGAGGCGGGGGCCCCGTTCTGCGTCACCGTCGACGGGGAGACGGTCGATCCCTCGCACGCCCACCATCTCACGGTGACCGTGCGAGAGCGCGACTCGAAGCTCCAAGAGCGCCGTGCGGTGAGCGGACTCGCCGGGCACTTCCGTGCCGCGCTTAGGCTACCCCGCCCCTCGGGCACCCCCGCGACCTGAAGGCCCGAAGGCCCCTCCACGACAACTCTAATATGTGCCGCTCCCCGTCGGGAGACAACGCATGAACGCCGGTGGAGGAGCCCCCGGCACCGGCCTTCCGAGCGCGGGCCCGAGCGTCCATCGCGAGTCCCGATGGATCGGCCAGGGCTACGCCGACATCACCAAACTGCGCGAGATCGCGGCGAAGCACGACCGGCTCTCGATGCGAAACCAGCAGCGGGCGGCGCGCGTCAACACCCACATCGAAAAGCTCCGGCACGTGGCGACCCTCCTACGCGAGAAGGGCCAGCGGGTCCTCGGGGAGATCCCCGAGCTCGAGCAGGAGATGGCCCAGCACGAGCGCGACATCAAGGCCGCCAACGAGCGGACGGCGGGCATCGTCGTCGGGAGCGACGTGACCAACCTGCAGTACCGCATCCGCAAGATCCAGCAGAAGGTCGTCGACCGCCAGCACAAGTCCCGACTGCTCGAACTCAAGGCGGCGGTCAAGACCCAGAAGGCCGCCGAGCTCAAGGTGAAGGTCGACCGATACCTCGAGGCGGCGAAGCTCGAGGAGCAAGAGGCGACCGCCTACCGGGAGCGCGCGGACCGGCTGCAGATGGCGACCGAGAGCGAAGCCGCCTCCCGACTGGCCGCGGGTCGGGCCGCCAACGAGGCGAACGCGCGGGACCCGGCCGGTCCGCAATGAAACTCATCGTCACCGTCGGGATGCCCGGCTCGGGCAAGGACGAGCTCGTCGAGGTGGCCCGCCAGATGGGGCTCGCGACCCTGAAGATGGGCGACCTCGTGCGCGACGAGACGAAGCGCCGCGGCCTTCCGATCAACAACTCGAGCATCGCCCGGATCGCCAACGAAGAGCGCGAGAAGCACGGACCGGGGGTCTGGGCCCAGCGCGCCGTCCCGAAGCTCATCGAGACCAAGATGCTCGTCGACGGCTGCCGCTCCGACAGCGAGGTGAGCGTCTTCCGCCACCACTTCGGCGACCTGTTCGTGCTCGGCATCTACTCCTCGCCCGAGCGTAGGTACGACCGCATGACCAAGCGCGGCCGCGGCGACGACGGGACGGGGCTGCAGGAGTTCTTCGACCGCGACCGGCGCGAGCTCAAGTGGGGGATCGGCAACGCCTTCGCACTCGCCGACGGGATGCTCGTGAACGAGGGAAGCCTCGAAGAGTTCCGCGCCATCGCCCGAAAGACGATCACCCAGATCCTCGAGCGCGACGACTAGGAGAGAGGGGCCGGTGAGGCTTCTCCTCTTTCGGCACGGCCCCCCGGAAGACCCCGACCCGACCCGCTGGCCGGACGACCTCGACCGGCCCCTCTCCGACGCGGGGGCCCGAGAGACGGCCCGGGCGTGCGCGGGCCTCTCGCTGCTGATGCCCGAAGCCGGGCGCATCGCGACGAGCGTCGCCCTGAGGGCGAGTGCCACCGCCGAGGCACTTCGCGCCTCGCTCCACCACGCCCCCGAGCTCGAGGTCTGGGCGGAGCTCTCCCCCGGGGCGGAGGCGACCGCGCTCCTGGTCCGGATCGCCCTGTCGAACTCCCCGTCCGGGCCCCTCGTACTGGTCGGCCATGCGCCGACCCTCCCGCAGCTCGCCGCGCTCGCGCTCCCCGACTCCGGGGACCTGCCGTTCCCGCTGGGCCGGGCCGCGGCCGCCCTCATCGACTTTCCCGGACCGGTCGCCCCCGGCCGAGCGCTCCCCCTGTGGGCGTACTCCCGCGAGGAGCTCATCGACTACGGGGAGGCCCACGGCGCGGCGCGCAAGGGCGCCGCCCCTACGTCGCGGAGCTGAGCCTGGCGGCCGGGGCGGGCTTCTCGAGAAGCGTGAGGACGCGCTCGAACCGCTCGCGGTCGAAGATGAGGGCGATGCGGGGATGGACCCTGATCAGTCGCCGGGCGGCGTCGACGGCCGCCGCGTCCCGCTCGAGCTGGAACTTCTTGGAGCCGCGCCCCGGAGCGCTCTCGCGCTCCCAGTTCACGGCGTACTCGTCCGCGGAAGAGGCGGCGGGGGGCCGACGCGTGAGACGACGCTCCCTAAGCGTCCGGCGCACGAGCTCCAAGTAGCCGATGCTCGAGGTGAACAGGTTCGCGTAGTGGTCGTCGGTCGGGTCGACCGCCTCCACGGGGAGACTCTGCTCCTTTGCGAACTCTAGGGCCGCGAGGTACGCCGGGTTGGGCACGCTGACCTCCCCGAAGGCGACCAGGCCCCGCATCTCGGCGACCTCGTTGCCCGTGAGCGGGACGAGCGGCTCGGTGTCGGTCCCGACGAAGTAGTCGCGAAGTCCCGTCAGCTCTTCGAAGGAGATCCCGAGCCCGAGCGCGAGCGGTCGGTGGGCGCGAAGACGGGAAGAGAGCTCGAGCGCGTCCTTGCGAGAGCCCCGTACGGCGCCCACGACCAGGACGCCACGGTCGGCCCCGAGCTCCCGCTGGATCACACGTTCTCCCGCTCGGAGATGAGGTCGACGAGCGCCCCGGGGTCGCGATGGCCCCTGAGCTCCGTGACCGTCACGAGCGGGAGTCCGTCGATCGACATGCGGTCGAGCGTCTCGCGAACCACGAAGAGCGCGTGGCCCTCCGCGACCCGCGCGAGTTGGTTCAACACTTCGGCGCGGTGGCGCGCGCTTCGCAGCGTTCCGACGGCGGTCAGCAGGATCTCGCGCTCGGGCATCGTGACCCCGCGACTGAACGCGTCGAACGGGCAGCGCAGCGTCACGACGACATCCCAGCCCATGCCGCCGAGCTGGCGGAAGACGCCGTCGCGCATCGGGTCGCCCGTGCTCGCCGGGACCGCCCGGCCCCCCGCGCCTTCCGGAGGGTTCTTTCCCCGACGGCGACGGGAAGCGTCCACGGGTGCCTTGGCCGCCGGGGCGAGCTTGGAAGGGCCCGGGGGCCGGAAGATATCGATCGGCTGGGCGACCGGTTCTCCTAAGAACTGCTCGATCCGCTCGACGACATCGACCTCCGCCCCGGCGCCTTCCTCGTAGAGCTGGATGGTCCGCCGCGAGACGCCGGCGACTCCGGCGAGCGCGCCCAAGGAGAGGTTTCGGGCCTCGCGCAGCGAGCGCAGAAGCTCCCCGTTGATCCGGGCGAAGATGCCGCCCGGGCTCGAGAAGAGGAACGGCGGAAGGCCCTCCTCGAGGTAGTCCCGGAGGCTCTCCTCGACCAGGATCGGGACGCCGTAGCGGTTGTAGACGACCCCGGCCTCGAGCTTCGTGGCTCCCGAGGTCTCCCCGATGACGAGCGGGACCGCGGGGAACAGGCGGCCGAGATCGCGCAGCCGCTCGGCTTCGGCGGGGTCGAGCGCGTCGAC
>JAKIWY010000176.1 GCA_022749835.1 Thermoplasmata archaeon
ATCCCGATCAGATGCGCATCGGTCGATGTCACGTTCACCGCGGTATTCGGAACCACGACCGTGCTGCCCGCACTCGACGTGCCGAAGTACTCCCAGCCGGGGTTCGGTGAGGTCGCCTGGATAGCGCTCACCGTGTAGGCGCCCGTCCCGACCCCCGAGACGTTGATCAACTTGGTCGCGGGACCTGAGAGGGTGGAGCCGTTGAACTCTAGCTGGAACTGGGAGGTCTTGGGCAGTCCGACGGCGGCGAACGATTCGTTGTAGACGCCGGCGGCGATCGCCCAGGCGGTCTCCACGATCGGTCCGTTGATCGTGATGTTCGTGTGCGATCCGTAGCCCGTGAAGCTCCCGTTCCCCGAGCCGTTCCAATAGCCGATCGATGGGATGGCGCCCGGGGCGAGATCGAGCACGGTGCCGGCCGGGAAGTACCATGGGAACGCCGGGCTCACGTAGTCGCCGTACGAGTAGCGGTCCCTGGAGTAGGTGGTCCCGTTGAACGTGAAGCTCTCGGAGATGGAGATGGGGGTCGTCGGCTCGAAGCTGAGCAGCATCCCGTAGAGGAACGCGTAGGTGAAGCTGACCGTGTTCGTCGGCTGGGTGAACGTCACCGCGCTCGGGGAGCTCGAAGAGTAGCGGACCTGCTCCCAGTAGGTGATGCCCACCGTCGATTCGCCGAGGACGACCGCGAGGCCGTTGGGGACGTTCGTCACGGTGACGGAGGTGGAGCTTTGGGTGTACGGCAATCCATCGATCGTGAATGTCCAGGGGGATCCGCCCGGTAGACCGGTCTCGGTGAACGTCACGTTCACCGTCGGGCCGGAGTAGGGGAAGGCGACGCTCAGGACGCTGGTGAACGTGTAGTTGGTGTAGGTGGTCGTGTTGACCTTCTTCGTCGTCGTCTGGTCGGGGAACGGCAGCGAGAAGCCGATCACCGGGCTCCCGCCCGTGGTGAAGCCGACGCTCGCGCTCCAACCGGTGAATGAGCTCGTCGTGGCGACCGCCTTGCGGGCGAACGAGAGCATCGTCGGCCCACCGAGGTCGATCCCCTTCCCGGCCACCCGCACGAACTCGATCGTCGAGCCGACGAACGCCGAGCACAGGCCCTTGGAGGGGCAGGCGCTCTCGTTCTCCTCGGAGTACGCCACGTAGACGCTTCCGTTCGCAGAGACGCCGACCGCGGGAAGCGAGTAGTCGTTCGCCGCGAAGGCGTTGTAGTCGGCCGCCACGGGGACCGTCGTGAAGTTCGTTCCTTGGGAGCTCCCGTCGGAGGCGAAGACCCCGGAGCGGTAGTAGGAGTAGGAAGAGAGCGTCTGGTTGAGCTGGGGGTAGCTGCCGGCGGCCGCCACCAGGAGGCGGCTTCCGTTCGGGGAGAACGTCGAGCTGATGAGAGGCGTCCATCCGAAGTCGGCGGGATAGCAGGTGTTCGAATCCTCGTAGGTGCTCCAGCAGTGCGCCTCCCCGAGCTTCGGCTCCGCGACCCGAACAGGGCTCCAGGAGGTGGCGTTGTTCGTGGAGACGATCGTCACGATATCGTCGGCGAACGTCCCATACGATAGGGGAACGCACTGCTGAACGCAGGTCCGGTTCGTCGCATAGGTGACCTCGAGGGCGCCCGTGACGTTCACGGCGATCGAGGCGGCGAACGCATAGTAGCCCATGGAGGAGTTCTCTCCGGGGAGGGCCACGGGCTTCGTCCAGCTCTTCCCGCCGTTCATCGAGCGGAGGAATTCTAGCGCGATCGGGTGGATCGAGCCGGTTCCCTGGCCCGCCGGGTACGTCTTGCTGGAGTTCGAAAGGTTCTCAAAGACGACGTAGACGGTCTTTCCGAACGCGGCGATCACCGGCCGTGCGATGTTCCCGGTCGAATTGATCGTGGTGACGTGACCCCAGCTCGAGCCGTTGTTGTTCGAGGCGACGAAACCGAGCGCGTCCGTGGGTCGGGGGTTGTAGTTCGCAGGGTACGTCGGGGAGGTCTTCGTGCTCTTGTTCTCCTCCACGAAGACCCCGTAGACGTTGGAGGGAGCCCCGAGGGCGAACGACGGCTCGATCGCTTGCAGGTAGCTGCACGTGTCGTTGCCGATATCCGCGGCGGCGCCGAAGTGGACGCCTCCGTCGGTCGACGTGGAGAACGCGACCCGCAGGACCGTGTTCGTCGCCCCCCCCGTGCAGGTCGTCCCCGACTGGGAGGCGTACCGAGAGTATCCGACACCGATGTCGCCGTTGGCGAGGGTCAGGACGGTCGGGTCCTGGGCCTGCGGGTAGCAGTAGCTGGTCACGCTGCCCGCGAAGGTGGACTTCGTGCAGTACTGGGCGGTGACCGGCAAGGAGGCGAACGTCGAGTTGTTGCCGAAGAAGCTCCCCTTGACCGATGGGCTCCCGAGGGGCCCCGGGGCCGTCGGGTGGGCCGCCATTCCGGGAGAGACCCGCGAGCTCCCAGCGAACGCCCCCGGGTGCACGAAGGCCCCGGGGGCGCCGGCGAGGCCCTTTGAACCCCCCGAGGAAGATACCGAGCCGGCTCCTACGGAGAGCAGAAAGATGAGGGCCAGAAGGAGCGCCGGCAGCTGTTGGCCGGGCATCGGCAGAGAGCGACGGCCATCTCGCCCCGGCATGGAAACGACGCATCGCCTTCCCCCTATTGCCGTTTGCCTAGGAGGTCGCCGTGGAGGGGCCTGGCGGCCGACAGACGCACATCATTCCGGCTTCGCAATTCATGGCGTCCAACGACACCTGAGGGGGTGGGCGGGGGGACCGCCGTCGATCGGCCAGGCGGCTCGTCCCAGCGCCGCTACCGCCGGCCGAACTCAGAGGAGAACTCCCGGAAGGCGGTCTGGATCTCTTCCACGGACGCCTCGTCCTCAAGGGTCGAGACGTCCCCCAGCGTTGTTCCTCCCTCGGCGACGGCTTTGATCACCCTTCGCATGATCTTGCCCGAGCGGGTCTTCGGGAGCATCCGGACGAAGTGCACCTGCGCCGGACGCGCGATCTTTCCGATCTCTGCCTCCACCCGCTCGCACAGCTCGACCGCCAGCTCGGCGCTCGAAATGCGGCCCGAGCGAAGGAGGACGACGGCCAGCGGGACCTCCCCCTTGAGCGCGTCGGCGATCCCGCAAACCGCGGCCTCGGCGACGGCCGGGTGGGTGAGGAGGGCGTGCTCGATCTCGATAGTACCGAGGCGGTGTCCGGCGACCTTGAGCACCTCGTCGGCGCGCCCGAGGAAGAAGAAGTAGCCTTCCTCGTCCTTCACGCAGTAGTCGCCGGCGTAGTAGCAACCGGGGAACCGTCGCCAGTACGTCTGGCGAAAACGCTCGTCATCCCCCCAGAGCGTCAGCAGCATGCCGGGCCACGGCTGTCGGATCACGAGAAATCCCTTCTCCCCGGGTTTCGCGGGAATGCCGTCGGCGTTCACGACGTCCGCGTCGATGCCCGGGAGCGGGAAGGTCGCCGACCCGGGTTTCTCGGGGACGAGGCCGATGCCGCTCGCCGCCGAGATCATGATTCCGCCGTTCTCGGTCTGCCACCAGGTATCGACGATCGGACATCGCCCCTCGCCCACCACCTCCCGGTACCACTGCCAGACGACTGGATTGATCGCCTCGCCGACCGTGCCGAGCAGCCTCAATTTCGAGAGGTCGTGGCGGCGCACGTACCCATCGCCGGCCTTCCGTAGCGCCCGAAGGTTCGTCGGGGAGGTGTACAGGATGGTGGCGCC
>JAKIWY010000177.1 GCA_022749835.1 Thermoplasmata archaeon
CGCCCAGGAGCGCGAATTCGCTGTCGCCGAGACGGACGGATTCTCCATCGACCTCATACCGCTCGATGCGGCGGTCGACCGGATGTCCCGCGAGCTGCTCGAGAAGTTTCCGGAGTGCCTGAGGTACACCAAGGCGCAGACGAACTTCTGGAAGGAGTTCGCCTGGCATCAGACGTTCCCTGCGGGCCGAGAGTGGTTGAGCCTGCACTTCGCCTCCCCCGAGGTCCACGAAGGGATGGGAGCGTTCGTCGAGAAGCGCCCGGCCCGGGTAGCGGAATTGCGGGCCCGGCGCGCCGGAGGCGACGGAGCGGACTACCTGCACGGCCCTCCCACTCGACTTTGCCCATCCTGCGGCGCCAAGGGGCTGCCGGAGGCGATGCGCTACTGCGGATTCTGCGGTACGGCGATGCCCAAGGGCGCCGGGGCGCCCCGCTAGGGAGAGTTGAGGAAATGACCGATACGTTGGCGAGCACCCCCCCGGCGTCCTCTGGAGCGCACGGGAGCGGTGGGGAGTCCCCGGGGTTCCTCAAGGACGCCCGCGAAGAGCAGCGCCGGATGGTGGAGGAGTACTACTCCGGGCTCGCCCAGGCCGAGAAGGAAAAGCGGCCCGTGGCGTACATGCTGGTCGGTGGGAACCTCACCGAGATCGTCCGGTCGTTCGGCTACGAGGTCGTCTTCCCGGAGATCGTCGCGCTCAACTGCGCGATCAAGCACAAGTCGCTCGAGTACATCCTTCAGGCCGAGGCGCAGGGCTACGGTCTCGACGTCTGCGGCTACGTCAAGAACGACCTCGGCCTCCAATCGCTCGGCGGAGACACTCCGTTCGGACACATCCCGAAACCGGACCTCCTGGTCTGCAGCTTCTCCGGCTGCTACGTCTACATCAAGTGGTGGGAAGCGCTCGCCGAGACGCTCGGCGCCCCCCTGTTCAACTTCGACGTCCCCTACCAGCGGACCGATGCGCCCCAGAAGGAGGACATCGACTACATGGTCGCCCAGCTCTGGGAGTTCGTCCACCTCCTCGAGAAGAAGACCGGCCGGGCCTTCGACATGGCGGAGCTAAAGCGCGTCCTCGCGCGGAGCCGCCGCGCCGAGGAGGCGTGGGTGAAGTACCTCGAGGCCGGCAAGTACCGGCCCTCGCCCATCGAGGCGTACTTCGAGGCGGTCTTCTACATGTTCCCGATCAACGTCCTCCGAGGGACCGAGGAGGCCGTCCGGTTCTACGACACGGTCAACCAGGAGGTCGAGGTCCGCCGGAAGGAGGGGAACTATCCCGTCCCGGAGGAGAAGGTCCGTCTCGTCGTCGAAGGGGTCCCTCCGTACACCAACTACCGGACGTTCTGGGACTTCTTCCGGAAATGGGGCGCGGTCAGCGTCGCCGCGACCTACCCGAAGGTCGGGGGGTTGTTCGACCGCGGGTTCCTTCACGACCCGGCCCGGCCGTTCGAGAGCATCGCCGAGTACAGTCTCGGGGCCTACGTCAACCAGAGCTGGCCGATCCGGCGCGAACTCATCAAGAAGTACGTGAAGGACTACCAGGCGGACGCCGTCCTCATCCACGGGATCAAGTCGTGCCGGTCGTTCACCGCCGGCCAGGGCGACCTGAGGGACTGGCTCATCCACGAGACCGGCACTCCGACCCTGTACCTGGAGTCCGACCACCAAGACCCCCGCTACTTCGCCCCCGCCCAGATCAAGAACCGCATGGATGCGTTCTTCGAATCGCTCGAACAGCGCCGCAGCACCGCCGCCTCCTCCCCGGTGGTGGCCCGATGAAGCTCGCCGCGGGGATCGACATCGGCTCGACGACGGCCAAGTGCGTGATCCTCAAAGACTCCCAGGTCGTGGCGAGCTCGCTCAATCCGGTCGGCGTGAACATCGTCAGGGACGCGGAGGAGGCGCTCCGCAAGGCGCTCGCCGAGGCGTCGATCGACAGGAGCGAGGTCGGCTTCGTCACCGGGACCGGCTACGGTCGCTACAAGATCTCCTTCGGCCAGCTCACGGTCACCGAGATCTCCTGCCACGCCCGGGGCGCGCACCTCCTCTTCCCCGGAACGAGGCTGGTCATCGACATCGGGGGCCAGGACACCAAGGCGATCCGGGTCAGCGAACGCGGCGAGGTCGTCGACTTCGCCATGAACGACAAGTGCGCCGCCGGGACCGGCCGCTTCCTGGATGTCTGCGCCGGGGCGCTCGGCTTCGACGTCGCCGAGATCGGTCCTCTCTCCCTCCAGGCCCGCCACCCGGTGAAGGTCAGCAGCACGTGCACAGTCTTCGCCGAAAGCGAGGTAACTTCCCACGTCTCCCGGGGCAAGGACCCGAAGGACATCCTCGCCGGCCTTCACACGAGCATCGCCAACAGGAGCCTATCGCTCCTCCAGCGCGTCGGCATCGAGCCCGAGGTCACCTTCACCGGCGGCGTCTCGAGGAACGAGGGGATGGTCCGCTCGCTCTCGGCCCGCCTGGGCCTGCCCGTGAACGTGAGCCCGCTCTCCCAGTACATGGGCGCGATCGGTGCGGCGTTGATGGGCGAGGAGCGCCTGAAGGGAGGCGCCGCCCAATGATCAGCTGCGGCCTCGACCTCGGCTCGAGCCTCGTCAAGGGCGCGCTCGTGGAGGACGGCAAGAAGCTTCTCGCGACCGCCACCCATCCGGTCCGGGGCAACCTGGCCGAGGGGGGACGCGAGGTGCTCGAGCAGATGGCCGGGGAGGAGAACCTGCTCCCGGGCGAGATCGACTACCTATGCACGACCGGCTTCGGGCGCTACATGTTCCCCGAACGGCAGCTCCAGGTGAGCGACTTCACCTCGTCGGCGAAGGGGGCGCTCTTCCTTTATCCGGCGACACGCCACGTCCTGGACGTCGGCGCCCAGTCGTCCCGCGCGATGGCGGTCTCCCTGACGGGGAAGGTCGTCAAGTTCAAGATGAACGAGAAGTGCGCGGCCGGCGCCGGCCGGTTCGTCGAGCGCTGCTCGAAGTACCTCCAGGTGCCGCTCGAGGAGATGGCGACCCGCGCGCTCGCCGCCGAGAAGCCGCGCCTCATCTCCAGCGTCTGTGCGGTGCTCGCCGAGACCGAGATCATCAACAACGTCGCGGAGGAGATCCCCCTCCCGGACATCCTGATGGGCGTCTACCTCTCGCTCGCCCAGCGGGCGTTCGGCCTCATGCGCTACGTCGGCATCGACCCCGAGGTCACGCTCGTCGGCGGCCTCGTGCACAGCCCGGCGATGGTCCGGGCGGTCCAGGAGACGACGCACCTCAAGGTGAACGCCGAACCGCTCGGCCACCACGCCGCTGCCATCGGGGCCGCGCTCCTCGGCTACCAGCGCTCGCTCAAGCTGGCCCGGGAGCGGGCCGGGACCGGCTCCTAAGCCATGCCGCTCATCACGCTCAAGGACCCGGCGGCGTTCGAGCCTAATCTGGGCCCGGGGGAAGGGAATCCGCCCCCCGCCCTATCGTTCAGCCCGGACCTCCGAGAGTTCCGGGCGCCGAAGAACATCGCCGAAACGATCCAGATGGCCCGCGAGCTCATCCAGGACAACACCTTCTCCGCGGTCCGGGCGTGGGTCTCGGGCGGTGGTCACGCCGTCGCGTTCTTCCCCGTCTACACGCCCCACGAGCTCGCGGCGTCCTTGGGGATGCTCCCCGTCACCGTCCGGGGCGGCGGAGAGGAGCTCGAGATCACGCACGCCGACGCGGCGCTC
>JAKIWY010000178.1 GCA_022749835.1 Thermoplasmata archaeon
CGAGGGTGACCGCCTCGCCCCGGTTGATCTCGTGGAGCATCCCGAGCGCGGGAATGACCCCCGGTAGCTCCTCGCCGGGGATGTTGAGCGTGCGGTGCACCGACGTGCCGATCGAGATGAAGACGGCCTGGTAACCGTCCGACAGGAGCTTCTGGGGCGGGAAGTCGCGACCGACCTTCGTCCCTCGGACGAACGTCACGTCGAGGTCTCGGAAGCGCGCCCGGTCCTCCTCGACGTCCCGGTCGGTCATCCGGTACGCCGGGATCGTCTGCATGAGGCCGCCGAACAGCTTCTCCTGCTCGAAGACCGTCACCGCGTACCCCCGGACGCCGAGCTCCCAGGCGGCCATCATGCCGGCGGGCCCGGCTCCGACGACCGCGACCCGCTGGTGCTTCGGCGCGGAGGGGACGTAGACGATCTCCTTCGTCCCGAAGTCGAGGGCGGCGCGCTTGAGGTGACGGATGGCGATCGGCACGCCCTTCTTCTTCACGACGCAGGCGTCCTCGCAGTAGTGGTAGCAGACCTTGCACAGGCTCGTGGCGAGCGGGTCGTCGCGCACGGTCACCCGTGCCGCGCCGTCGAAGTCGTCCGTCGCGATGAGCCGGATGTACTCCCGGGCGTCCTGGGAGATCGGGCAGGCTTCGACGCACCAGGGTCTTCGGCACTGGATGCACCGCTTGGCTTCGAGGATCGCATCCTCCTTCGAATAGGCGTGAAGGACCTCGCGGAAATCCAGCGTCCTCTCGGCGACCGTCTCCTCCCCGATCGGCACCCGAACCGGGTTCAACTTCGGGGGCGGGGGTTTGGCTGCGCTCGCGGGAGCGGACATATGTCCTCGGCGAAAACAGCCGACCGCTCCAATAAGGCCGTTGCCCTGTCGCCGCTCCCCCTCACGCGGAAGGCTCGGGCGAGACGCGGGCCGTCAACCCCCCAAAGATAATGAGTCCTGCCCGCTCCGGCTCTCCCCGGGGCCGTCGTCCCGGCCCTTGGGCGACCGATGGTCCTCGATTCTCTCGGAAAATCGCTTCGGGGCGTCCTCCAGAAGATCGCCCGCGGCTCCACCGTCGACGACCAGCTCCTCGCGGAGGTCGTGCGCGACATCCAGCGGGCCCTCTTGCAGGCCGACGTGAACGTCCAACTCGCGCTCGAGCTCACCCAGCGGGTGAAGCGGCGCGCCAAGGAGGAGAAGCCGCCCGCCGGAGCGAGTGTTCGCGACTTCCTGGTCCGCGTGATCTACGAGGAGATCCGCACGATCCTCGGCAAGGACCGGCCGTTCGACCTGCGCCCGAAGAAGATCCTGATGGCCGGACTGTTCGGCCAGGGAAAGACGACGACGACCGGGAAGCTCGCCCGCTACTTCCAGAAGAAGGGGGTGCGCGTAGCCGTGGTCGCCGCCGACGTCCACCGCCCGGCGGCGATCGACCAGCTCGAGCAGCTCTCCAAGAAGGTCGGATGCGACTTCTACTGCCACCGCG
The DNA here is from genome assembly GCA_022749835.1 of Thermoplasmata archaeon. Taxonomy (GTDB): domain Archaea; phylum Thermoplasmatota; class Thermoplasmata; order Lutacidiplasmatales; family UBA184; genus Lutacidiplasma. Next base: position 1,476 of record JAKIWY010000178.1, read on the forward strand.
GGGAGATGCGGGCGGAGGTGATCGTCCGGGAGGCGCTCGAGAAGCTCCCGGCGCACTGCACCATCATCGTCGATACCGCCGGACGCACCGGCATCGACCCCGAGCTCATCCAGGAGCTCTCGAGGGTGCGCGAGGTGTTGAAGCCCGAGGAGACGTTCCTCGTGCTGGACGCCGCGATGGGCCAGAGCGCCGGCCGAAGCGCCAAGGCGTTCCACGACGCGGTCGGGCTGACCGGCGTCATCCTGACGAAGCTCGACGGTTCGGCAAAGGGGGGCGGGGCGCTCTCCGCGGTGGCGGCGAGCGGGGCGCCGATCATGTTCATAGGCACCGGCGAGCACCTGGAGGAGCTCGAGCGCTTCGACCCGACCCGGTTCGTCTCGCGGCTGCTCGGCATGGGCGACATCCAGACGCTGCTCGAGCGCTTCGAGGCGTTGAGCGACAAGGAGGCCGCCCAGAAGGCCGCGGAGCACATGATGAGCGGCAAGTTCTCGCTGCGCGACATGCGCTCGCAGCTCGAGTCGCTCGGCCAGATGGGGCCGTTCTCCAAGCTCCTCTCGCTGTTCCCCGCGATGGGACAGGCCAAGCTCGACGACGGCCAGATGAAGGAGACCCAGGCGCGTCTCGCCCGGTTCCGCTCGATCCTCGATTCGGTGAACTCCGAAGAGCTCGACGACCCGCATCTCATCAAGGGCGAGCGGATCCACCGGATCGCCCGCGGGAGCGGCCAGAAGACCCAGGAGGTCCGCCAGCTGCTCAAGTACGCCGACCAGACACGTCGCGCCGCCCACGGCATCGCCTCCAACCGCCGACTGAGGCGCCAGCTCGAGCGTCAGTTCGCGGGCGGGACCCCCAGTAGCGAGACGTAAGAGGATGGGGGCCAACCCGGTCGAGGTCGTCGTGGGCCTGCTGCTCGTCTTCGCGCTCCCGGGCTTCGCGCTCACGAGGGCGCTCTTTCCCGAATGGCGTCTGCGGGGACCCGACGCGCTCGAGCGGATCGTGGAGACCGCCACGCTCAGCCTGGTCACGAGTGTGGCGCTCACCGTGCTGGTGGGCTTTGCCCTCCTCAACGGGCCGGGAGGCGGGTTCCAAGCCTCCTGGTCCCAGCCGGTGCTCGAGGGCGTCCTCGCGGGGATTGCGGCAGTAGGTTTCGCTATCGCCCTCGTGCGCGGGGGCTTTTCGAAGACCGCCCCTTCGGGCCCGGCGCCCGAAGCCTCACCCGGCGTCGAGGGCGCCTGGGAGCTCCTTCGAAGGCTCGAGGGGCTCTATCGACAGGAACGACGACTGCGCCACGAGATCCGGGGGATCCCCGCGGGCAGCCCCCGGGCCGCCGAGCTCTCGCAGCAGCTCGAACAGGTCCGCTCCGAGAGCGACCGATTGAAGCGGGCGAGGGAGGCCGAGTATGGCTCGTAGGTCGGAGTCGGGCGCCTCGTACAAGATGGTGCTCGTCGTCCGGGAGGAGCTCCGCCTCACCGCGGGCAAGGCCGCGGTCCAGGTCGCCCACGCGGCCGTCCTGCTGGCGGAGACGGCCCGGGCCAAGCACCCGGAGGTCTACCGGGCCTGGATGGAATCGGGGGGAAGGAAGATCGCGCTGCTCGCACCGAACCTATCGGAGATGGAGCTCATCGTCCGGAGGGCCCGGGCCTCCGGGGTGCCCGCGGTGTTCATCGAGGACGCTGGTATGACCGAGGTCGCCCCCGGAACCAAGACGGTGATCGGCCTGGGTCCGGCCCGCGAGGCGGAGCTCGACCCCCTGACCCGCCACCTGCCGCTACTTTGAGCCATCGGGCCCTGCGGAGCGGTGCCCGGGGAATTCCGCTCAAATCCATATATATCCCCCCCCGGATTCGACCTGTCGAGGAATCGGCCGTCTGCCGAGGGAGGTCCAGCGATGAAGATGTGGATCTACATCGTGCGCCGCGCCATCCTGCTTTTGCCGGTGATCATCGGCGTGATGACCATCACGTTCCTCCTGATCAACGCGATCCCGGTCGAAGAGCGGCTCATCTCGATCTTGGGCCCGTCGAAAGTCCCGTACACGCCGATGATCCCGTGCTCCGACCTGAATCGGAGCCTGACGGGACAGTGCTGGAACCCGACCTACAACGCGACGCTGCAC
>JAKIWY010000179.1 GCA_022749835.1 Thermoplasmata archaeon
CCCGGCGGGCACTTCAAGAAAGTTCGAATCCCTATCCTGCCGCCGTGGGAGCCAAGAACCCGGGCGCGGGGGGGAACGGTCCGCTCCGCCCTCCTAACGGGCTCGGGTTCACTTCTGTCGATACGAGCGGACCGGTACGCCGTGGCCGACCGTGGCCAGGGCACGATCTCCCGTCACGAGCTCCTCGGAGCGAAAGATCGCCATGCCGGCCAGCTGGACGTCCACGGTCCCAAGCGCCCGCCCCGAGCGATGGAGCGTAGCTTGTAATTCTCCCGCGGCGCGTGCATCGCCGCTATCGAACCCCACCTTCTCATAGGCGGTTTCGAGGTCGACCAAGCGCTTCTGGTCCTCCGCTCGCCCCCCCGTTCGTCCGACCCCCACCCAGAGCTCGAAAAGCACCGGGGCGGGGAGGCGGAGCTGGTCGCCTTTCGAGTCGATCGATTTGGCCAGAGCCACGGCCTCGGGTCGACCTTCCATGAGGTCGATCAGGAAGCTCGAGTCGAGCAACATCTCATTGATCCGATTGGCGGCGACTCGCTCGATCCTCTGCCACGGCGGCGCGGAGGGCGGCGGCCCGTTCGTGGGGCAGGACGCCGGCGAAATCCGACAACGGCCGGTGACGGGTCAGACGGATCAGGACGTCGGAGAAGCTCTCCGATTCCCCTTTCTGCGCTCGAAGGCGCCGATACGCTTCGTCGGTCACGGTGATCGTGCGAACGGCCATGTATGTTTAAACGTAAACAGGGTATATGGGGTTGGCGGGGCGGAGGACGGGGACTGGGCGAAGGGGGCGAGGTCTCCCATCGCGAGAACCCTCCCCCACTATCTTCGTGCTCCCGGCGGGATTCGAACCCACGTCGGAGGGTTTCCTTGGCGCCAGTGAAAGCGCCTCGAAGGCCCTCTATCCTTGACCGGACTAGACTACGGGAGCTTGATTCGTCGTGAGCGTCGGCGCCGAAAAACCTTCTGCTGCCGGGACAAGGTGCCGTCGGCTAGCCGACTCGTTCCCAGCGCTCGAGATTCTGGACGGTGCCAAGCGTTCCGCCCCGCCGTATCTCCTCGCGGACACGGTTCTCGTGCTCGAGCACGTCGAGGGCCCGGTTCGCCACTTCCTGGGCCCGCTCACGCGGCACCACGACGACCCCGCTCGGGTCACCGATCACCCAGTCTCCGGGGCGCACGCGCTCCCCGCCGACGATGACCTCGACGCCGATCTCGCCGAGCCCCTTCGGTTCCCCGGCGTTGGGCGAGATCGACCGGCTGAACAGGGGGAACCCGATCTCGAGGATGGCGTCGAGATCCCGTGCGGCTCCATCGATGACGACTCCGGCGACCTTCTTGCCGCGGGCGCTCCAGGAGGCGAGCTCCCCCCAGATGGCAGTCGTCCCGCCTCCGGCGTCGACGACGATCACGTCCCCCTCGCCGGCGCGATCGATCGCCTCCACCGGCTTCGCCCAGTCCCCGTCCCGGGTCACCACGGTCACGGCGGGGCCCACCATCCGCACCCCCGGGTCCCTGAGGTGGGCGTGCAGGCCGTGCATCGCTCCCTTGCGTTGCATCGCATCCGAGATGTTGGGCGTGGAGACCTTCAGGAACGCCGCGCGAACCTCCGACTGGGAGTAGCGGTGGAACTGTTCGGAGGGGACCTCCTTCTGCGAACGGATCGCATCCCGGATCCGGCGAGTCGCCTCCTTGACGTCGGGGCTCTTGGTGATCGCCCCCCCGACGATCAGGATCTGCGCTCCGGCGCGCACGGCCTGCGCGACGGACTCCGAGGTAAGGCCGCCGGCGACGGCGACGGGTATCGGGGAGCCCTTCGAGAGCTTCGCCAGGTCGTCGAACGGCGTGCGCCCGGTCATCTGCATGTCGATCCCGACGTGCCAGCAGACCGCCGCGGCCCCGAGCTCGTGGGCGCGGCGGGCGCGCGCGACGGGATCGGATACGTTGAGCAGGTCGACGACCACCTCGCAGCCGTACTTCTCCCCGCCCCGCACGGCGTCCGCGATCGTCTCGTCGTCGGCCGTTCCGAGCACGGTGACGACCTCCGCCCCGGCCTTCGCGGCGATCTCCACCTCGAAAGCTCCCGTGTCCATCACCTTCATGTCAGCGACGATCCGGTGGCCGGGGAACGCTCTCTTGAGCTCGCGGACCGCGTCCAGGCCCTCGCTCTTGATGAGCGGCGTGCCGGCCTCGATCCAATCGGCACCCCCATCGACCGCCTCGCGGGCCGCCAGAAGGGCCCGGGAGAGGTTCTCGAAGTCGAGGGCGACCTGGAGCACCGGCCGCTCGAGCCTCACGGGGACGGGGAGGGAGCGCGCGTAATAACGCCTCCTCGATTCTCATCATTTCGAATGCGCCCGGCGGGGGAGGGGCGGCTACGCATCGTGGCGGGCGAAGCGGGCGAGCTTCCGGGGATCCCCCCCGCCTCGGTCCATCTCATCGTTACTTCCCCACCGTACCCCATGGTCGCCCTGTGGGACGAGATGTTCGCCGCGGCCGGCGCCCACGATTACGCCAGCATGCACGCCCTCCTGACGAACGCGTGGAGGGCGGCCCGGTCGGCGCTCGTTCCGGGGGGCCTTCTGGTGGTCAACATCGGCGATGCGTTGCGCTCGGTCGACGGCGAGTTCCGACTATGGCCGAACCACTCGGCCGTCGTCGATTCGTGCGAGTCGCTCGGATTCCGCTCCCTCCCGTACGTCCTGTGGAAGAAGCCGACGAACAAGCCCAACGCCTTCCTGGGCTCGGGATTCCTTCCGCCGAACGCCTATGTCACCCTCGACTGCGAATTCCTCCTGATCTTCCGCAACGGCAAGCTCCGCGCTTTCCCCCCTCACGACCGGGCACGAGAAGCGAGCCGGTTCGCGAAGGCCGAGCGCGACCGCTGGTTCTCCCAGGTCTGGACGGACATCCGGGGCGCCCGGCAGGCCACCGGTGACCGAAGGAGCGCCGCGTTCCCGCCGGCGATCCCCGAGCGCCTCATCCGGATGTTCTCGTGCGTCGGGGAGACCGTCCTCGACCCGTTCGCCGGCACCGGGACGACACTCTGGGAGGCCGTTCGGCTGGGTCGCAACGCCATCGGTGTCGAAAACGACCCACGCCGCCTCGAGCACCTGCGGGCCGTTGCCGAGCGCGCCGGCTACCCGGATTTCTGAGGGGCCTCAGTCGGGGTTTCCCGGCGGGAGACCTCCTCGTCGACGCTCCGCTTGAGGTAGCGAAGCGCGGTATCGGGAAGACGGTCTATGTGTAGGAGCAGGTAGTGGAGATAGATGCGCTCCGGGCGGCGCGACGGTCCGGCCGAGTAGCTGCGGACCCCTGGGCTGGGGGGCTCCTGGGCCGCGTTCACGCGGGCCATGGTCTCGGCGTGGTGCTCGTGCTCTTCGCCGTGGAGCTCGCGACCGGTCGCTCCGGCGAGCGGGGGGTAGAAACGGTCGACCGGGTCCGGCTCCTCCTCGACGCTGGGGGTCGGGCTGGGTTCGCGCCGTGCGGGGGCGGGGCGGGGGGCCCGGCGCGACTCGGCGGCCGCCTTGGAGGAGAGAAGGTAGGGATGCGGCGGCCTCGACGGGTCCTGCAGGTCGTCGATTGGGA
>JAKIWY010000018.1 GCA_022749835.1 Thermoplasmata archaeon
CGTCCCGGCCCCGTCGGCCGCCGGCTGAGAGCGCTCCCGCACGCCCGAGTTCCGCCCCGAGCTCTCTCAGATCCCCGCCTTCGGAACCCAGCAGTGAGCGGAGCCCTTCCAGGGGGACCCGGAACGTCGGCGTCTCGGGGCTCGAGAGGGAGCCAGCCCAGAGGGCGAGCAGGACCTGCCGCCGCGAGGCAAGGTCCCCTCGCGGCCCACGTCGCTTCTCGGGTCGCCGGTCCGCCCCAGGAAGAGGGTCCGGACCCGGGGGCGGGAAGAAACGGGCCGAGCCTCGCCGAATCTCCGCCAGTCGGTCCTTGGGTCGGGGGTTCATCGGGAGGGGGCGAGTACGCAACGAGGCGACCCACGCCCCCTTCCCGATGAGCACCGTCGCATGCCCCCGGGGCATCGAAAGGAGGGTCTCGGGGGAGACGGATGTGGTCCAGCGGGAGATCTCGCGGGCGTCGTCCGGCGATCCGCGGAACACCGCGAAGTCTGCCGCGTTCGTCATCGTCGCCTCCCGGACCCCCTCCGAAAGGGAGCGCAGCGACTGGGTAGCCAGGACCAGGTGCAGGTTGGAGCGGCGACCCAGTCGAAGCATCTGCGCGAGTGAATCGTGAGCGTACCCCTGCACTTCGTCGAGCAGAAGGAACGTTTTCGTCGGCCGCCCTCGCGAGAGAAGCGCCGACCAGAGCAGCGCGAGGTAGACCGCCAGAAGGTAGCGAGACGGCGACTCTCCGACCCACGGCGCGTCTCCGGAGACGACGAGGATGCGCCCGGGCGCCACCAGCTCCTCACCGCGCACGAGCGCCCGCGGCTCGGCGAGAAGGCTGCGCAGTGTAGGGCTCCGGGCAACCTCGGAAAGCAAGCGGCGGGCGCCTTCGACCTCCTCGGGTCGTTCGGCGACCGCCTCCTGGAGTGCCGCGACCGCCGCCCGGGCCTCCGGGGGAACGCCCCGCAGTGGCTCTCCCCGACGTTCAAGCAGGCGCAGGGCATCGGTGAGCGTGCCGTTCGGCCACGACGCCGCGGCCCCGAGCGCCCGACTAACCGTCTCCTCGATCCGCGGGCCCCAGAACGGCGTCTGTGCGAACCGGCTTTCGCGCACGCGGCGCAGCGCGTTCACGAGCTCGTGGAGCGCCCTTTCGGAGGGTTGGCCGTTCGCTCCCTCGACGCGAAGCGCGGCAAGGGCGTTGAGGGGGACCGGGGAGCGGCGGGGGGAGACGAAGAGGACCCTTCCAAGATGCTCCGGCGCTAGCGCCTCAAGGAAGGAGAGGGCGGTATCGCCGACCGGGTCGAGCAAGAGGACGGTGTGCTGCCGGCTCGCGGAGAGGGCGACCCGCACGAGAAGCGAGCTCTTGCCCATGCCGGTCTCTCCGAGGATCGCCAGGTGGCGGCCCTGGTTCGCCTCGACCGGCAAGAATACCGGGGCATCGCCGGCGCTGTGGCCGATACTAAAACCGGTCGATCCGCCGGTGACCTCGCTCGGCGAGCTCGCGAGCGGGGAAGCCGGGGTGGGCAAGAGCGCCGCCAGCTCAGGCTCGCTGAGGAGGAACGGGGATGCGCGACCTCGAAGCAGCGGACGGCGGGGAACGAACCGGATCGCGTTGCCCCCTTCGAAGCGCGAGGCCGAGCTTACGAGCTCGGCGAGCGCTTGGGCACGATCGCCCCGACCCGTCACGGACCCCCGGACCAGCCAGTTCGGGGTTCGACGTCGCGACTCCATCGCATCCCGCAAATCCCGCTCGGAAGTCGTCAGCGGCTTCAGGCGGTACCCCGGCGGCTGGAGCGTCTCCTCGAGTCCGGGGGCGGCTCCTCCCGTCGGGAGGGTCGCGTCGTTTCCGCCAGCGCGGATCTCCCATTCGATCGAACTCCCCGGAGCGAGGGCGCCGAGGCAGCCGAGCACCACATCGCCCCAGGCCCCCCCGACGGTCGTCGCGCCGTACGGGAGGTCGCGACGGGCGAGGGGCTCGGCGAAACAATGGGCACGAAGGTGAGGGTCCCCGAGTCGCGCTTCCGAGCGAGGGGTCCATTGCGAGAGCTCATAGCACGGGAGAAGGACCCGCGAGAGCCAGGATACCGACGCACTGGAGCCCGACCACAGCTCCACCGTCGGCGAGGGGCCCGTGTTCCAAGCGAGCCCGAACTCCACCCGCAGGCCGCTACCGGCTCGTAAGGCCCGCGAGAGCCTTTCGGAAAACCGCTCCTTCGCCGCGGCATCCCAGCGAGCAGCGTGCGCCCGGAATCGAAAGCGCACGGGGTTCCGGGTCGGTTGGCCATCGCGAACCAAGGCTCTTTCAAGGCGCCCGGCCGGCGCATGAACCCCGCCCCCCGGGCGAACGGTGGAAGCTGGCCGGCCCGGTCGCCCCCCGTGGGAGCTTGGGACAAAGCCTCCCCCGGTCGAGGCTCATCCGGCGGCGATTTGATCCATCCGTAGGCCTCCCTCGGTCCACTTCAGATACGCGAGCCTTCGCAGGTTGTAGGTGACCGCCCTGAGTCGGGCCTCGGTCTCCCTCCGTCCCCCGAGCCGCTTGAGGATCTTGCGTGGTGGTCGAATCTTCATCGCCTCCCAGACCACCTCCGAAACGGACCTCAGGTGATACTCCGCCAGCCACCCCTGCGGGTTCACGACCAGCCCCCAGTACGATGGTTTCCACCCGGCGACACCATTCGACTTGAGGTTCGCGTTCCCCTTCGGAAGGAACCGACAGCTGACGCCCGCCTCCACCGTTTGCCCAACGATCTCCCGAATCGCGTACGCACCGTCCCCAAGTTGCTGGGTCATCCCGGGATGGTTCATCCGCGTCTGCCCGAAGACCTCTCGATAGCCATGCACCTCGGGGAGGTGTCCGTCAGTCCAACTCTTCCATCCGGCGACCACACCGTAACGGACCCCGACGTTCGCGACGTTGCGCACGCACGCGTGGGAACCGCTCGTCAGATACCCCGCATCGCGCTGGGTTCCGTCCTGCCTCTCCCGCTCCCTCCGATGGTGGTCGCGAACGGTCGTGGGAAACCCTGAGCCGTCGATGCTGAAGATGGTCTCCAGGCCCCTCAGGGGACGATTCGTGATCGCCAAAAGGCGGGGAAGAGCGGCAATCACCTCGGGGTCTGAGTAGGCGCGCTCGAGCGTTTTGTAGGAGAACCGTCGGCTCAGCCCCAGGCCGATGATGCGGAGATCCCCCTCGGCGGGACGGTTGGCCGCGCCTCGGTAGCTCTGCCAGAGGAGGATCGTCAGGCGGTCGCCGAGGGGGACCCTCGGCCGACCGCCCCGTCGGGAGCAGGGTGGTGGGGGGCGCTCGGCGGTGTCGGTCGCGACCACGAGTCGGATGAGGTGGAGGACCTCCGCGAGTTCGTGGGTCTGGGCAAGGTCGTAGAGGTGCCAGTTCCGGTGCGGCCGGGGCCGTCGTACGAACGGGAAGGAGCGATCTCGGACCTGGGCCACGTTGATGCGCAGTTCACGCAGGGCAAGGTCGGCCTGGATCACGGAGTCGACATGGAGCATCCCGGCCATATACTAAGCGTATATACGGACGCTCAATGGGCCGGCGAATCGACTATGAAGCGGTGGGTGGTCCGGGGTCCGATGGGCGAGGCGGGGGCGATCATCGTCTATCGGTTGCCGCCGAACTTTCCGATGGCCCGGCGGGTGCGCTTCGGGGAGAAGGTCTGGGGCCAGCTCCGGAGTTCGGGAGGGCGGACGAGCCGACGCCACGGGGCGCTGGAGCGTGTACCCCACTGGAAGGTGGCGCGGGGGGTGGTGGTCGTGCGAGCGGAGGATGGTCCTCGGGTTGTGCGCGAGCTGGAGCGTTGGGACGCGGAAGTTGACTGGTGGAAGATCGATCTAGCGCCCCGGCAACTGCGAGCGCTACAGGCGCGACTCAGCTAGTTTTGCCCCAGGCTCCCCCCGTGGCGCACGCTCAAGTAGCGAGCGCCGTCTCGAAGCGGCGGACCGCCAGGGCCGCTTTCGGATGTCGTCGCTCGAAGAGCAGATCACCGCCGTCGAGGAGGAGATCCGCAAGACACAGTACAACAAGGCGACCCAGCACCATATCGGTCGGCTCAAGGCGAAGATCGCCTACCTCAAGCTCGAGCGGGAGACGCGAGCCCGCGGAAAGGGTGGCGGGACGGGGTACTCCGTCCGCAAGTCCGGCCACGCGACCGTCGGGCTCGTCGGGTTTCCCTCGGTGGGCAAGTCGACCCTGTTGAACCGGCTCACCAATGCGGAGAGCGAGGCGGCGGCCTACGACTTCACGACCGTCTCGATCATCCCGGGGATGCTGCGCTGGGGCGGCGCCTCGATCCAGATCCTCGACATGCCCGGGCTCGTCCCCGGAGCCGCCAAGGGTAGGGGTAGAGGTCGGGAGGTCCTCTCGGTCGTCCGCTCCACGGACCTCATCCTCTTCCTCATCGATCCGGAGCACTCCGATTTCAAGGCGCTCATCAACGAGCTCGAGGGCTCGGGAGTGCGGGTGAACACCAAGCCGCCCCGGATCGTCCTCCACCGGACCGACCGAGGGGGCCTGACGATCGCCTCCACCGTGAAGCTCACCCACCTCGGTGGCGGGCTCGCCGCCGAGCTCGCACGCGAGTTCGGCATTCACAACGGCTCAATCGTCTTCCGCGAGGACGCCACCGCCGAGCAGCTGATCGACGTGCTGGCCGGGAACCGGGTGTACCTACCGGCCATCCTCGGGGTCAACAAGAGCGAGCTCCTCGGGAGCGAGTCGAAGGCGCGGCTTCGCAACCAGCTCAAGGGCTTCCCGACGACGTTCCTCTCGGCGAAGACCGGAGAGGGCGTGACCCAGATGGTCGATGCGCTCGGCCGGGCGCTCGCGTTCATCCGGATCTACATGAAGCCGCCCGGGCAGGAGCCGGACCGGATCGAGCCGGTGATCCTCCGCCGGGGCCAGAAGGTCGACGACCTCCTGCGCCGGCTCCCCGGAGACCTCGAGAGCACGTTCAAGTCGGCCACGATCTGGGGGCCGAGCGCCCGGTTCCCGGGCCAGAGCGTCGGCCGCGACCACACCCTTTCCGACGAGGACGTCGTCACGATCGTCGTGCAGCGCGGCGGTCGGTAGGCCGTGCCCCCGCCGGGGTGCCTGCAGGCTCTCGGAAGAGCGCGCGCGTCGCCTCGCCACCGAGCAGATAGTGGCGCCGGTGGAACGGGGCCAAGTCGACCGGGCGAAACAGGTCAAAGCCGTTGCCGAGCGCGCTGGTGGCCGAGGCGAGGTGCTCCGGGGCGTTTCTCGACCGGCCCATGCTCGCGGTCTTGAGCGCCAAGAGAAGACGGCCCCCGCTGACGAGGAATGTTCGTGCGTTATCCAGCGCGAGCTCGACCTGGTCCGGCTGCGCCACGTCGACGTAGACCCCGTCCACGGGGGGCACGGAGCCCAGGTAGTCGAGCGGCCGGCGGGCGTCGCCGAGCACGGGCAGTATGTTCGGGTAGCGCTCGGAGAGGGTGAGCAGCCGAAGGAACGGCCGCAGGCTTCGCTCCATGGCGTAGACGACCCCTCCCGCTCCGACCATGTCCGCGACATGGGAGGTGGTCGTCCCCGCCGCCGCACCCAAGTAGAGCCAGCGTTCCCCCGAGGTGGGGAGGGGACCTTCCCAACCGTTCGCAAGCCCTGCGGCGAGCTTGCTCCTCCCCGGGTCGAAGTGGCGCAGCGTGACGCCGTCGAAGCCCGCGAGCCTCTCGCCGTGGGTCGCCGGAGGCTCGCCGAGGGCCGTCGTCCAGTGGGTGACCCGCCGCTCCTCCTTTCGCGCGAAGAGGTTCGGCGAGTCGGGGGAAGGGGAGAAACGCAGCGGGGATCTCATCGGCCCCTCCGGCGAAGCTCGTCGAACCGGCGGTCCCGTCGTGCGACCAGCGCGCTCCCGATCCGGCCGTGAGTGATCCCATCGGCACGGGCCGCGATCACCGATAGCGCGGCGACGCTGCGGGCGTACGCCGCCCAACGGGAGGTCGGGAGGTCGGCGAGGCGCGGGCTCCGGTAGAGGAGGCCGAAGCGAGGACCGTGGCCTTCCGAAGGCCGGCGTCGTGCGCCCAATAGCTGCAGCCGGCTCGCACTCATCCGGGCGAGCGGCGCGATCCCGCCGGCGCTCGAGACCAGCTGGGCGGCCAGACGTCCCCCAAGGAGTTCCGACAGGTTCGGAACGACCTCCCCCGCGCTGCGCTCGAGCTCGGCGGAGACCGCCCGGTGGTGCTCCTCAAACTCGGTCAGGAAGCGCTGGCCGAGCTCGTCGTGGCGAAGGAGCGCCGGCGAGTTGCCGGTCACGAACTCGCTCGCCGCGGAGCGCTCGCGACCGAGGGCGCGCTCGAGCCGGGCCTCCTCCCGGGCCAGGGAGATGAGCGCCTCGACGGGCGAAGAGATCGCCATCGCGGCCTCGCATCGCGCCAGCTCGATCAGAAAATCCCTCTGGGCGGCCGGGGGGGCCCGGGGGATCGCGGCGTGGGCGCGGCGAAGCTCGGAAAGCGGGAGCGCCACGACAGCGATGCCCAAGGCGGCAAGCGCGTCCTTGAGGCGGGGCTCGGGCGCTGCCAAGGCCGCGCGGATCCCGGCGCCATTCACCCAGCGGGCGATCTCGGCGGGGAGCACGACAGTCCCCTCCTCCGCCCATCGCTCGGCGGAGCGTTCGGCGTTCGCTCCCAGAGAGGTCGAAACCGAGACCTTGAATTCGGGGGAGAGGCCGAAGAGGCGGTCGCCGCCCCGGAGGAGGACGGCCGGGGCCACGCGCTAGAACTCCTCGAGCGATTTCTGGAAGCGCTGGCGCTCCTCGGGGACCTCGACCGGGTACCGGCCGGAAACGCATCCCAGGCACAGCGACTCCTTGCCCAGCGAGATCGAGTCGACGAGCCCGGCCATGCTGAGGTAGTGGACCGTCTCCGCGCCGATGATGCGGGCGACCTCCTCCTCGGTCCGGCCCGAAGCGACGAGCTCCTTGCGCTCCTTCATGTCGATGCCGAAGTAGCACGGCGCGACGATCGGCGGGCAGCCGATCCGCACATCGATGCTGGTCGCACCGGCGCTGCGCACCATCCCGATGATCTCCTTGAGGGTCGTGCCGCGGACGATCGAGTCATCGAGGAGCACGATGCGTTTCCCCTTCAACATCCCCGGCACCGGGTGCAGCTTGACGCGCACCTCCTCCTCCCGACGCTTCTGGTCCGGAAGGATGAACGTCCGCTCGACGAACCGGTTCTTGATGAGCCCCTCCGCGTACGGGATCCCCGACACTTCCGAGAAGCCGAGCGCCTGCGGACGGGAGGAGTCCGGGACGGGGATGACCAGGTCCGCGTTCGCCGGGCTCTCCTCCCCCAATCGCCGGCCGATCCGGTGGCGCACCTCGTAGACCGACTGGCCCTCCATGATCGAGTCCGGTCGCGAGAAGTAGACCCACTCGAACATGCAATGCGCCCGCTCGCCGGTCGACTGGGTGCGGCTCGTCTTCAACGTCTGGCCCTTCTCGATGACCACGACCTCCCCCGGTGCGAGGTCGCGGACGAGCGTGCCGCCCATCAGCTCGATCGCCACCGATTCGCTCGCCACCGCGTAGCCGCCGTCCATGGTGCCGAGCACGAGCGGCCGGATCCCCATCGGGTCGCGGAAGGCGACCAGCCGGCTCCCGACGACCATCACGACCGCGTAGCCGCCGATCAGCTCGGCGGTCATCCGCCGGATCGCCCCCTCGAGGTCGCGGGTGCGCCCGTACTCGATGGCGATCATCTGCGCCATCGCCTCCGAGTCGGCGCTCCCGAGGAACTCGACCCCCTGGGCCTGCAGGCGTCGTCGCACGCGGTCGAAGTTCACGATGTCGCCGTTGTGCGCGAGGGCCGCGCTCTCCTCGCGCAGCTTGAGGACGAGCGGCTGGGCGTTCTCGATATCCGAGCGTCCGGTCGTCGAGTAGCGGACGTGGCCGATCCCGACGGTCCCGCGCAACGACTCGAGCACCTCCCGGTCGAAGACGTCGTGGACGAGGCCCATCCCCTTGCGGTGGTGGAGAATACCGTGGGAGCTGGTCGCGATGCCCGCCGACTCCTGGCCGCGGTGCTGCAGCGCCCTAAGGCCCCGGTACAGGTAGGGCGCGGCCCCCTTCCCCTGGAGCGACACGCCGACGACGCCACAGAACTCCCGAGGAGGCATGTATTCCGCCGGGGTCGAGCCCCTTCCTCGAGTCCACCGGAGCCCGCTTCTTAAGCGAAGCGGAGCGAGGGGCGTCCGGGTGACCGGCTGAACCACCCGGCGCTCCACCGGCAGTTCCCGGCAACGAAAGCCCCCTCCCCGGCTCGGAACCGGGCCGGCGCTACGGCTGGGGGGCCGGGGGATGCCGGCGACCCCAGATCACCCCGGCCGCAACGACCGCCGCGATCGCGGCCCCGCTGGCGATGAGGACCACGGGCGGAAGGGTTCCCGGGGGCCGGGTGCCTCCCGGAGGGAACGGGCCGAGCGGCCGGACCGAGACGTTGAATGTCCCGTTGGCCCACCGCCCGGCGCTGTCGTTCACCCGGACGGTCACCGTGAAATTCCCCGTGACGTCGAACGCGTGTTCGGCGGGGCCGGCGATCGTCGCGCCGAAGGAGCCGTCCCCCCAATCCCATTGGGGTGTCGAGTAGACGCCCGTGCCCCCCGAGATCGTGGCGTTGAACCAGACCGCCTGGCCCTCCAGCGGCTGGACGGTGGAGCCGGCCACCACGACCCAGACCGGCGGCAACGGAACGATAACCGGTTTCGGGTTCACCTCGATCCGGAACGAATCGGCGAACTGGGCCGGGGGAGATCTCGAATCGTTCACCCACAAGCGGGCGGTAAAGTTCCCGGCGTTCAAGTAGACGTGCGAGGCGTTCGCCACGCCGGTCCGGTTGAGGCCGTACCCGTCGCCGAAATCCCACGTGTAGTTGACGGGCTGGAGACCCCCGCTCGCCCAGGCGGTGAAGTTCACATCGAGCGGGAGCGTCCCGTGGGTCACGTCCACGGCGTCATGGACGACGAGCGGCTGGATGGGGAACTCGACGACGATGGCCGTGGAGTTCTCGACCGACTGGTTCGCCGAGTCGTTCGTCCACGAGGTGACGTAGTACTCGCCAATGTACTCGTAGGTGTATGAGGCGTTGGACCCGTGCACCTCGGAAGATCCGTCCCCCCACGACCACGTGATGCGATAAGGGGGCGTGCCGCCGCTGGGCGTCGCGGAGACCTCCACCTTCAGCGGAACCACCCCGTGGCTGGGGGCTATGGCGATCCGGCTGACGAGCGGCGACGGCTTCGGCCCGGGCCCTATCTTCAGCACGACGACGTTCGTCGCCCCGGCGCTCACCGTGGCATTCGCGCTCCCATTCCCGAGCGGGGGCGCAGAGACGTTCACCGAATAGCTCCCCGGAGCGAGGCCATAGTAGGTCACCTCGCCGGAAGCGTTGGTGCGGGCGGGCCGACCGTCGAGCCCCACGTGGCTACCGAGCTGCGGTACCCCGCTCCCGTTCTGGACGACGACCGTCAGGTTCCCCGCCGAGGCGTTGACGAGGGGGAGCTGGGCGAAGTAGGTCTGAAGATCGCCGGTCGAGTCGTCTCCGCCCCAAACCGCCGCGTCGGTCCCCCAGGGGGTGATCGTGTTGCCGATGAAGTCGCCGGGCCAGAAGCCCGAACCGCTCCCGGCGATCTGGTCGGATAGGAGCCGGGGCACCGACCAGTTCAGGCCGTCGTTGGTGCTGTCCGATTCAAAGACGTTCCAGTTGAACGCGCTCACTCCGCCCCGGGTGTCGAGCCAGACGACCCCGATCCCCCCCGTCGCCGGGTCGGAAGCGATCGCCGGAGTGAGGAACGAGGTGCCGGACGGGACGGTTCCGGAGAGGAGGACCGGTTTCGACCAGTGGGAGCCCAGGTCGGTGCTCCGGACGAACTCGGTTCCCTTCGCGTCGACGTAGGTGAGCGCGATCCTCGCGTTCCGGCCGAACACCGCGGCCCACGAGATGCCGCTCGCCGCGCAGCCGCTCGGGAGCGCCTTCGCCGCGCTCCAATGGGAGCCCCCGTCCTTCGAGTAGAGGATCTGGCACCCGGTGTTGGAGAGGTCGCCGACGCCCCAAAGGCTGTCGTTGTAGCTGAAGGCGGCGATCGTGATCTGGTTCTGGGAGAAGATCGTCTTGGGGGTCGAGAAATTGAGGCCGTTAAAGGCCCGGGACATCCAGACGTTTCCGTTCCCGTCGTCGACCGCCTCGAAGACCGTCCCGTTCGGGGTCGACGCCCCCCACTCCCGGTCGAGGAAACCACCGCCGGTCTTCGAGCAGGGGATCGCCGCGATCGGCGAGCTCCATCGGGAGCCGTTGTCCCAGACCGCCGTTACCATCGTGCTCGAGGTGAATCCCCCCGAACAGTCGCCGGGGCTCGCCCCGTAACCGACCCAAACGGTCCCGTTCGGGGAGAGGAACGAGGTCGAGACGTCGTACTCGAAGGAGGAGGCGGGGGAGGTCTGGATCGTGATGTTCTCTCCGAACGTGCTCCCGCTGTCGTTCGAGAACGCCATCGACACCGGGCCGACCGGGTTCTGGAGCTGCCCCTGCATCTCCCAGTCGGCGACGATCGTTCCGTACCGGTTCACGCCGAGGGTCGGCTCGCCCGCGGGCTGGGGGTCGGTGTTGCTGATCTGGAGGTTCACGGGAGGGCTGCCGGCGAAGGGCACCCCGGACCCGGGGGCCGCCGGAGGGGCTCGGAGGTCGGAGGCCACCGGGCGGAGCGGGGCGGCGACCGACCCGGTGATGGAGAGCACGACAAGGAGCGCGCAGGCCAAGGCGGAATCGAGGCCGACTGGCCGTCGTCGACGCGGCACCATGGTCGGAGATCCAACGGCCCCGAGCTCAAGAGCCTCTCGGCCTGGGCGGAATGTCGTGCGACGGCCGGCAGTGAGAGCGCCCGGGTTCTACCCCGGGCGCCGGTGAGCTGGGCCTACCCAAAGAGGGCGGAGAGACCTTCCGCCGCTTCCTCTTCGGTGACGCCCTTCTCTTCCTTCTTCTCCTCTTCCTTCTTCGCGCCCTTCTCCTCCTTCTTGTCGGAGGCGGCGGGTGCGGCGGCCGGGGCGGCGAACGTCTCGGCCTTGGCGAGGACTTCGGTGAGGTTGATGCCTTCGAGCGAGGCGAGAAGCGCCTTCATCCGGGACGTGTCGGGCTGGACGCCCGCCGCGGTCAAGATGTGACCCAGTCCTGCTTCGTCGATCGGCTTTCCGGCGGCGTTCAGCAGTAGCGCGCTATACACATACTCCATCTCTATCTCTCCTTGATTTTGGGGGTAGCTCAAGCTCCTGGAACCTTGTCGGAGGCGGCGCGGGCGGCGATGGCGGCGGCGGTCGCCGGCGTGTTAATGCCCGCCTCCACCGCGAGCGCGATCGCGCGGCGGTGGGCGCGGGTGATGAGCAGCGGGATCGACTGGGCGGTGGGGTAGCTGATCTCCACCGCGAGGCCGAGGGCGCGGCGGTGGCCCGAGAAGACGCTGTTGCGCAGCTCGTCGAGATCGACCGCGAGCGCCGAGCGGGGATAGAACGTCGCGCCGTCGACGACGGCGCGCAGCTCGAGACCGACCTCGAGGGGAAAGATCTCCATGCGCGTGAGCAGCCCGGCGACCTCCCGGCTGATCGGCGCGCCGGCCTTGACGATGAGCGTGTCCTTCTTCAGGACGACCTTTCCCTTCTCGATCGCCGCCGGGAATCCGGCGTGCTGGAGCTCGCCGACGATCGGACCGGGCTTGAAGCTCGTGGTCCCGGCCGGCACGAGGATATCCTTGGGGGCGATTTCGCCGCCGCGCGCGGGCGTGGGAGACCGGGTCTTGCGGAATTCGGCGTAGAGGGAGAACGGATTGCCGGTCGCGGTGAGCAGCGCCGTTTGGTCGCTCAACGCGTCGCGGAGCGGCTTGAGGGAGGCGCGCTCGGCGGTCGCCGCCTCGAGCGCGTGGCCGATCGCGCTGTTCGTCGCAACGCGGATCGGGTGGCCCCGGTCCCTGAGCTCGCGGCGCATCTTTTGGAGTGCCGCGCCCGGGACGCCGCGCACGCCGACGAGCGCCGTCACGGGGGCGGAGAGAAGCTGGGCCTTGAGGACGTTGACGTTCTCGGTCTTCTCGGGCCGGATGCTGGTTCGACCGGGCATCGTTCGCTCCCTACCAGAGCCGCACGGCCGGGCCCATGCTCGTCTTGAGGTAGACCGACTCGATATTCGTCCGGCCGCGCTCGAGCTTGGACATGATCCTCGTCAGGAGCGCGTCGATGTTTCCGGCGAGCTCCTCCGGCTTCATGGCGCGGGTGCCGATCGGGGCGTGGAACGTCCGGTTGCCCTTGGAGCGGACGCGCACCGAGCGCTTGAGCGCGTTGATGATGTTCGAAGGATCGCTCCCGGGCGCCACCGGCCTCGGCATCTTGCCCCGCGGTCCCAGGACGACACCGAGCCGTCGACCGATCGTCGGCATGAGCGGCGCCTCCGCGATGAAGAAATCGACTTCGTCGACCAGGCGCTTGGCAGCCTTCTTGTCCTTCACGAGCTCCTCGAGCTCGGCGCCGGTGAACGCCCGGTCGGCGACCGACCGGGCCTTCTGGAGCATTTCGGGGCTGCCGAAGAGCGCCACCTTGACCGGGCGGCCCCGGCCGTTCGGCAGCGTGATGTCATCCTCGATCCGGTTCTTCGGAATCGACAGATCGAGGTCCTTGAGGTTGACCGAGAGCTCGACCGATTCCGCATAGCCGCGCTCGGGCGCCTTGGAGAGCGCCTCGGTCACGGCGTCAAGTGCAGATCGGTCCGCCACGGTATTTCACCTCGGAGCGGCGGCGGCGAAAAGGCTTCCGCTCTTAAAGGTTGGGGAAGCGCAACGGTGCCCGACGGCCCCCGGCGATCCGGCACTGACCCCACCGGCGACACCCACTCGCTCTACCGCCCTCGGGGGGAAACAAGGTGCCGGTATCGCCCCCGGACTCGC
>JAKIWY010000180.1 GCA_022749835.1 Thermoplasmata archaeon
CGTACCTCCAGTTCACCACCTACGAGTGCGGGGAGGAGTCCGAGGGGGAGGCGCAGATCGACTTTCCGACCCAGCACTACACCTTCGCCATCGTCTTCGTGGCGGTCGACATCATGGGCTTTCTACTGGCCCTCTGGGGCCTTACGTTCCGTTCGGTGAACAGCGCGATCTGGCCGATGGTCATCGCCTTCGGCTTCACCGCCCTCGCTCTCGCCGGCATCTATTACGCCCTTCAGGGCGAGCGGCGGTGGGTGGTGTGAGCGTCCCGGCCCGACCGGCGGCGCCGGCCCAGGCCCCTGCCGACCCGAATCTGCCGATGGTCGGCGAACCGGCGGTCCCTTTCTTCGAGATCGAGACACTGCGCGCCCAGCAGTTCATCCCGGTCGCGAAGGAGACCCTCGCAGACTTGATCGCCGAGCAGGCTCAGGGAAAGCTGATCCGGCCCGTCTTCAACTGGGCCGGACGCAACTCGCTGTTTCCGCTCCACTGGGGGCTCGCCTGCTGCGCGATCGAGTTCGCCGCCGCCTTCGGGGCCCGTTGGGACGCCGAGCGGTTCGGCGTCGTGCCGCGCTCCTCTCCCCGACAATGCGATCTACTCATCGTGAACGGCACCGTCACCTGGAAGGTCGCTCACAAGCTCATCACGCTCTACGAGCAGATGCCCGAGCCCAAGTGGGTCATCGCGATGGGCAACTGCGCGACCGGCGGCGGGCCGTTCCGCACCGCCTACAGCGTCGTCCCGGGCGTCGACAAGCTGGTCCCGGTCGACGTCTACATCGCCGGCTGTCCGCCGCGGCCCGAGGCGCTCCTCGACGGGATCCTCCTGCTCGAGACCCTCATCCGGGAGCGCGGCGAATAGGCCCCATCGTGGGGGGGCGGGGAGCAGCGATACCGTGGAGCCGAAGGAGCTAGAAGCGCGGCTCGCCGGCCGCCTCGGCGACTCTCTGCTCGGCGTCGAACCGTTCCAGGGCCTTGCGGGCCGGGTCCGCTTCCGCCCGGAGGCTGCGATGAGCCTTTTTCTCACGATGCGCGACGAGCTCGGATTCGTCCACCTCTCGTGCGTGGGGGGGATCGACTGGGTCGACCACCGCGAGGTGTTCTACATCCTCTGGTCGGATGCCCTCAAGCAGTACGTCCTTCTCTCCTCCGACCTCGACGGGAAGGTGCCGCACATCGAGACGGCGAGCGCCGTCTGGCCGTCCGCCAACTGGCACGAGCGCGAGGCGTGGGAACTGGTCGGGATCACCTTCGACCACCACCCGGACCTCCGGCACCTCCTGCTTCCCGAGGGGTACCAGTTCCAGCCGCTCCTGCGGTCGTTCCTCCTCCACGAACCCGAGGAGCTGGAGGTCAAGACGCGCCATGTCTGAGATGTGGGTGAACATGGGGCCGCAGCACCCCATGACGCACGGGCTGTGGAACCTGAGAGTCCGGATCGACGGGGAGACGATCCTCGAGGTCGACCCGGAGATGGGCTATCTGCACCGCGGGATCGAAAAGATCAGCGAGGTGCGCCACTACAACGAGGTGATCACGCTCATGGACCGGACCTGCTACGTCGCGGGTCTCGCCTGGGAGCACCTCTACATCATCGCCGCCGAGCAGGCGCTCCACGTCGAGCCTCCGGAGCGGGCGCAGTACATCCGCACGCTCTGCGATGAGCTGCAGCGGATCGCCTCCCACATCATGTGGTACGCCGCGTTCGTCCAGGATATCGGGCTCATGAGCCCGTTCCTCTACGGGATGCGGGACCGCGACCTGATCCTCGACCTGTTCCAGAGCTACACCGGCGGCCGGCTCACCTACGAATACAACCGCGTCGGCGGCGTCCGCAACGACCTTCCGCCCGGGTTCACCGACCGCGCCCGCAAGGTCTGCGACTGGCTGGTCGACCGGTTCAAGGAGTACGACCAGCTCTGCCTGGACTCGACCATCTTCCACAAGCGCTGCGACGGATTGGGCGTCCTCAAGGCGAGCGACTGCATCGCCGAGGGCGTCACCGGCCCGATGCTGCGCTCGGCGGGCGTCGCCCGCGACCTCCGCAAGGACCGGCCGTACGCCGCGTACGACCGGGTCGAGTTCGACGTCGCCATCGCCCACGGCGCGGACGTCACGGGCCGCTACCTCGTCCGCATGGAGGAGATGCGCCAATCCATCCGGATCCTCCGGCAGGTCCTCGACTGGCTCGACAAGCACCCGGGGCCGGTGTTGGCCTCCCGACTGCCGCGCTGGCTCGGGGCACCGTACGCCCCGGTCGGGCGCGAGGGGTATCTACTCAAGCGCAACTATCCGAAGGGGCTCGGCTTCTCCTCGATCGAGGAGCCCCACGGGGAGGCGCAGGCGTACGTCGTGAACGAGGGCGGGGAGCACCCGTACCGCGTCAAGTTCCGTTCGCCCGTCTTTTCCAATCTCTCCGCGGCCCCCCGGTACATGCTGGGGTACCGGGTCGCCGACATCCCGCCGATCATGGGGAGCGTCGACATCTGCGTCGGGGAGGTCGACCGTTAGGTCCGGAAACCCATGACGCCCGTCACGCTCTACTCGGTCGCCCACACGATCTCCTCGTGGCTGCTGTCGCACGCCGCCGCGATATTCCCCGAGCCTTTCTCGGGGTGGATCGGCAGCTCCGCCCTCCTCTGGCTGGTCACGGCGCTCTTGTTCGGCGTCATCCTGCTCGGCGCGAGCATGATCAACACGATCATGCTGATCTGGTTCGAGCGCAAGCTGCTCGGCCGCTTCATGGACCGTCGTGGGGCGATGCACGTCGGCTTCGCCGGGCTGTTGCAGAACTTCGCGGACGGGCTCAAGCTGTTCCGCAAGAACACGTTCAAGCCGAAAGAGGCGGACGCCCTCGGCTTCTTCTCGGGCCCGACCGCCTACATGGTGACGTCACTGTTGATCTTGGGCGTGCTCCCGGTCTCGACCGGCTGGTCGAACGGCTCGCTCCCGCTCTCCCTCCTGCTCGCCCTCGCGATCTTTTCGTTCGCCCCGCTGTTCATCTTCATCAGCGCCTGGTCGTCCAACAACAAGTACTCGCTCATCGGCGGAATGCGCTCGGCCGCGCAGATGATCGCCTACGAGGTGCCGATCCTGCTCGCCGTCGTCGCGGTCGTCCTCGTCTCGGGGAGCTTCGATCTGAGCGTCATCGTCAACGAGCAGCAGAACTACTGGTACTGGGGGCCGCTCGTCCTGGCGCTCATCGTCTTCGTCGCCGGTATGCTCGCCGAGATGGAGCGGATCCCCTTCGACCTTCCCGAGGCCGAGGCGGAGTTGGTCGAGGGGTGGAACACGGAGTACGGCGGCATGCTATTCGCCTTCTTCATGCTCGCTGACTACCTGCGTGCGCTCATCGGGAGCATCCTGGTTGTCCTCCTCTTCCTCGGCGGCTGGACGCTGCCGAGCTACTTCCCGAGCGCACTCACGAGCTTTCCCCTCGCCGGTATCGTCATCCTGATGGCCAAGACGTACATCGTCTTCGGGCTGTTCGTCTGGGTCCGCGCCTCGCTCCCGAGGGTCCGGACCGACCAGCTCC
>JAKIWY010000181.1 GCA_022749835.1 Thermoplasmata archaeon
GCGATCACCTTCTGCGTCGCGCCGCGCTGGTCGAAGGTGAACGTCGGGATCCCTTCGGCGTGCAGCTGGGCGAACCGGCGCTGGAGCTTGTCGGTCTCCACTCCTAGCGCCCAGCCGAGGACCTGGGCTGCCGAATCGTCCGGGGGGGTCGGATAGAACCCGGCGACGCTCGCGCCGAACATGTACAGGTGGTGTCCGCGTGCCGTGAAGCGCAAGTGCGCCGTGCCGAGGTCGCCCAGCGGCCGGCTCAGCGTGCTGAAGACGAGCACGTGCGTGTGGACCTTGAGCCGGCGGGCGAGGTCGGCGAGCAGGTCCGCCAGGACGAAGTCGCCCCCTCGGGTCCGCACCAGCGCGAGGTTGTCGTTGATCTGCCGGAAGTGCCGGCTTCCCCGTCCGGGACGGAGGAACTGCGCCTTTCCCCCCGCGAACGTCATGAGTCCGATGCGGTCCTCCGCGGTGCGTTCCACGAATCCCGCGACGACGACGCCGGCTTCGACGGCCCGGTCGAGGGCCGTGGTGCCTTCCACTCCGGCGAGCATCGCGTCGGAGGCGTCCACGACCAGGAGGTAATCCTGGCGGCTCTCCTGCTCGAACTCCCGGACCATCAGCTGCTCCGGGGTCGAGCGTCGCCACGCGATGTGCCGGATGTCATCGGAGAGCTGGTAGGCTCTCAGCGAGCGGAACTCGGTCCCGTAGCCGCGGTGTCGCATGGCGAGGCGTCCTCGCACGCGCGTGTAGAGCGCGAGCGCCGCGGGGCCGGGCCGAAGGATGGGACTGGTCGGCGTCACGAGGAGCGGACGCTGCGACGGGAGCACCGTCTCCTGGAAGCAGAGGCCGAGCGGTCCGTGGGCGACGATGACCACCGGACCGACCTGGTGGCTCCCCCGAGGGCGCACCCGGACCCGGTAGTGGAGTCGCTCGACGGTCCCGGTCGTCCACCAGCGAGCTTTGGACGAGGCTCCCGAGGTGACGCGGAAGGTTGACGGGAGGGTATCGTACGCCTCGCCCCAGAACGGACGTGCCCCGTCGTAGGTGACGGTGATGTCGGCGCTCGCGTCCGCGTCGATCGGCACCCTGCGGAAGGAGAACGCCCGGCGGACCCGGAACAGTTCGGGCCGCAGCGCCGGTGCCCCCAGGTGAAAAGCGATCACCTCCGAGGCGAGGAAGACGAAGACGGCGAGGGAGACGAGGATCAGTATGTAGTTGAGCAGAAGCGCTGAGAGCAGGAGCGCCGCGAGCGCCGCGGAGAGCGTCGCAGCACCGGTACGGGAGATCACCCAGGCCGCCTCCCGTGCCCCGGGCCGACCGGGGTTCTCATCGCGGCGCAGGCAGACGGTCGAACAGGTCGGACATGACCTCGCGAACGACCGGTTCCGTTCCGATGCCACCCTCGACGTACTGCTGGGCGAGGAGCTCCGGGTGGAGCGCGACCCGGTGGTTGAGGACCCAGAAGGCGATCGACCGCACGTCCTCGGGGGTCACGTAGTTGCGCCCGGCCCACATCGCCTCCGCCTTCGCGGCGCGGGCGAGCTGGACGCCGGCGCGCGGCGAGGCTCCGACCATGATCCGGCGGTCGTCGCGCGTGGCGCGTAGGAGCTGGACGATGTAGTCGAGCACATCCTCCGAGCAGTAGACTGGGGCGACCTGCTGCTGGAACGACTCGAGGACGGCGGCGTCGACGAGCGGACCGACCTGACGGACGGGCGGGACGTCCGAGTGCAGGCGCACGAGCGTGCGCTCGTCGGCCTCGCTCGGATAGCCCATCAAAATGCGGAAGAGGAGCCGATCGAGCTCCGCCTCGGGAAGCGGGTACGTCCCCTCCTGCTCGATCGGGTTCTGCGTGGCGATGACGATGAACGGCCGGGGCAGTGGGTAGCCGACGCCGTCCACCGTCACCTGGCGCTCCTGCATCGACTCGAGGAGCGCGGACTGGACCTTCGGCGGGGCGCGGTTGATCTCGTCCGCGAGGACGACGTTGGCGAACACGGGACCCTTGCGGTATTCGAACGCCCGGCTGGTGGGGTTGAGCACGAGGCTCCCGACGATGTCCGACGGAAGCATGTCGGGCGTGAACTGGATCCGCTTGAACGACAAGGCGAGGCTGTCGGCGAAGCAGCGGACGAGCAGCGTCTTGGCGATCCCCGGAACCCCCTCGAGAAGGACGTGGCCCTCCGAGACGAGCGCGACGGAGAGCAGTCGGACCACGGACTGGTAGCCGACGACCGTCTCGGCGACGCGCCTCTGGAGGGCGGCGAGCAGGATCTCGGGCGGGGTGAGGGCCGGAGAGGACGGGCGCCCGCGGCTCCCCACCCCCGCGCCGGCGGAAGGGGCTGAGCCGCCGAGGGTCTCCGGGCTCATGCCGCGGCCCCCCTCGTCATCTCGTCGACCGAGCTCGCGAGCGATGCGAGCTCGCCCAGCAGCCGCTGGCGCGACGTCGAGAGAGGCCGGTAGAAATCCCAGCGAGGCCACCAGGCCGACTCGAGATGGAACGCGCGGCTCGCGGCGCCGTAGAGGCGGTCGCGCAGCCGGCGAACCCCCGAGAGCTGCTTCGGGGAGCGGGAGAACCACTCGGAAAGGCGGCCGGGGACGGCATCCAGGGGCACCCCGTGGTTCCGGTACGTCCAGAGCGAAAGGCGCTCGGTCAACGAACTCACGATCACCGCATAGTCCTCACGGTCGAGGGCGTGGGCCGTGCGCGAGACGAGGTCGTCATCGGTGTTCGGGGTCGCCTCGGGGCGCACCGGCGCGTGCGGCTCCGCGCCCAGTCGTAGAGCGGCAAAGCCGGCGGCGCAGACCCCGAGAGCTCCCAGGACGAGGCCGAGCGGGGGCTCCAGGGCGAACGTCCTCAAGGCGTCGAGGAGGCTCATGGGGATGCCTCGCTTTCCGGAGCCGCCGGGCCCTTGCCGTCCGGAACCGGGGGGTCCGGGACCGGCGGGACGGGAGACGGCCCGTGCTTCGGCTCGACGTACAGTTGCCACATCGGCCGCGGGGAGTAGATGCTCTGAAGGAGGCTCGAGACGAGCTTCTCCTCCCTGGGCCACGGCGGCCGGCCGTAACGCACCGGCTGATAGAGCGCGTAGAGCCTTCGCAGGAACTCCGGCAGATGGCCGATCGATTCGGGGAACTCCATGGCGAGGATCTCCCCGTGGGTCCGCCCGGGGGGGATCTTGAGGTCGTAGGCCCGCTGGACGTCCTCGATGGACTTGAGGTAGGCCGCCCGGAGCGCTTCCTCGTACTCGCCGCGCGCGAGCCGACGCTTGGTCTCGGTGATGATCGGGATCTCGACCGGCTCCACCCGCTCGACGATCGTGGTGGTCGACTCCGCCGTGCGCTGGAACCACTTCCCCATGCTGGAATCGACCGCTCCTACCGGCTGCCGCCCGAAAGGCGGACGCCCCGCGTAGCCGGAGGGGTTCTATAGCCTTCCGAGGACCCCAGTGGGGTTGCCGAGGGAGCCGGTAGCGAGGATCCCCTCGGACGCACCCGCGCGAGCCCGATGTAGAGCGCTCCGCCGATCGCGAGCGC
>JAKIWY010000182.1 GCA_022749835.1 Thermoplasmata archaeon
AGAGGGAGCCGGTCATGGCCAAGCCCTGGTCGACCGGCACACCCTCGAGGGCGCTGATGACCGCGGTCGCGATGGACACGGACGCACTGTCCCCCTCGACCCCGTCGGACGTTCCGACGAACTGGATGTGGATATCGTAACGGGAGATGTCCTCGCCCGTGTACTTCTTGACGAGGGCGCTCACGTTCTGGACCGCCTCCTTCGCGATGTCGCCGAGCTTTCCCGTGGCGACGACGACGCCGCCGTCCCGGGTCTGGGCGGGGGTCACTTCCGCGACGATCGGCAGCACGATGCCGGAGAACTCGCTCATCCCGGACTGCGCGTTGATCGCGGCCAGGCCGTTAACGACGCCCACCGCCGCCCCCTCGGTCGAGAACATCCGGTACTCCCGGCGGCGCTCGATGTATCGGTCGGCGATCTGCTGCTCTAAGGAGCGGCTGGTCCTCTTGGCGCGGACCACATGCTCCGAGGTGACCACCCGGGCCCCGTCGGTGTTCGCCACGTCCCCGGCGACCCGGACGAGACCGCCGAGCTCCCGAAGGCGCAACGTCAGCTGGCCGGAGCGGCCGGCGCGGCGCTGGGCCTCGCGAAGGACCTCGATGACGGCGGACATGTCGAAGTGGGGGATCTTCTTGTCCTTGACGACCTCCTGGGCGACGAACCGGACAATCTTCATCCGGTTCTCCGCCGTGTCGGGCATCGACGTCTTGACGTAGAGCTCGTAGCCGTAGCCGCGGATGCGCGAGCGCAGCGCCGGGTGCATCGACTGGACGCTGTCGATGTTGCCCGCGGCGACGAGGATGAAGTCGGCGGGGACCGGCTCGGTCTTGACCATCGCGCCGGCGCTACGCTCCGACTGGCCGACGATCGGGAACTTCCGCTCCTGGAGTGCGGTCAGCAGCGAGTGCTGGCTTTCGATCTTGAGGAGGTTGATCTCGTCGACGAACAGCACGCCGCCGTTCGCCCGGTGGATCGCTCCCACCTCGACCCGCTCGTGGGGGGGCGTCTCGAGCCCGCCGGACTGGAACGGGTCGTGCTTGACGTCCCCGAGCAACGCGCCGGCGTGGGCGCCGGTCGCGTCGATGAACGGAGCCCTCTCGTCCGGAGCATGGGTGACGAGCAGTTTGGCGACCGCGTTGCCGCCGTCCGATCGCCCGCTCGAGAAGCGGACGATGATGTAGAGCATGAGCACGATGACGATCCCGATCAAGATCGCCATCGGGTCGTGGCTCGGGGTGATCAGCACGATGTAGAGGACGACCCCGAAGATGAGGAGCGCCGCGGCGATCAAGATGAGCATCCGATGCTCCTTCTTCTGCGCCGCTTCGAGCTTCTGGGCCGCGACGATCTCTTTTCCCTTGCCCGCCGGAACGACCCGGATCTTCGGCTCGTTCGGGTCGTCGCTGTTCGGATAGGCCAGGATATCCTGGAGCTGCTCTTTCGGGAGGAAGTCGACCATCGCCCGGGCGAGCATGCTCTTTCCCGTGCCGGGTTCGCCGATCAGGATCATGTGCCGCTTTTGGCCCGCGGCCTTCTTGGCGACCTCGACTGCGTCGTCCTGCCCGATCACCTGGTCGAGCAGGCGGGGCGGGACCTCGACGTTCGCGGTGGTTTCGTAGGGGAGCGCGCGGCCCCAGAGCTCGACGTCCGGAGGGGAGGGTGACTCCCCCGACTCCTCCTTGGACGTTACCGTAACTGCCTCGCGACCCGGGAAAGCGCGGAACCCGTGCCTTTTCCCGTCAGTGGAAACAAAGTCGGTGCTCGTATAAATGGTTTGGTCGGTTCTGCTCCACTAGGTTACCGTGAGAGCGCCCCGGACCCGTCCTTATCTTGCTCGGAACCGTCGGGAAACCGGGCTCCTGTGACCGTCCAGCTGCTCGGGGCTCCGGTCGCCGAAAAGATCCATAAGCTCAGCACGGAGGCGGTCGCCGCCGGACTCCGGTCCGGGTTCTCCCGCCCTCTCCTTTTGAGCCTGCACCTTGGGGAAGCGACGCCGTTCCGATTGTACGCGGCGCGCCAGGCGAAGGCCGCCGAGCGCGTCGGTATCGGGTTCCGCTCGGAGGCCCTTCCCGAAGGGGCGACGGCTTCGACGCTCCGGGAACGGCTGCGCGCGGCTGACAACGACCCGGCGGTGACCGGGGTTCTCCTCGAGCACCCGCTCCCGAAGGCTCTTGACTTCTTTTCCGCCGTCTCCATGCTGCGGGCCGAGAAGGATATCGACGGGGTCGGAGCGGCGAACCTCGGGGGACTCGTGGCCCGACGGCCGGTGCACGTCCCCGCGGTGGCGCTCGCATCGCGGGAGATCCTGCGGCACTACCGGATCGAGACGGCCGGCCGGAGGGTGTCGATCCTGGGCCGTTCGAGCACGGTCGGGCTTCCGACCGCGATCCTCTTTCTGGCCCGTGGCGACGGCGGCGACGCCACCGTCACGGTCGCCCACTCGCTGACCTCGGACCTCGCGGCGTCCTTGCGGGGGAGCGACGTCATCATCAGCTGCACCGGTCGGCCCGGTTTCCTTGACCGCCGCCGGGTCCCCGAGGGCGCCGCCGTCGTCGATGTCGGCTTGAGCGCTGTGGCCGACCCGGCGCGTCCCGGGGGACTCCGGGCGGCCGGGGACGCGGACCCCAAAGCCCTCGACGGCTGGGCCTCGGCACTGACCCCCGTTCCCGGGGGCGTCGGTCCGGTCACCGTCGCCTGCCTGATGTCGAACGTGGTGCGGGCCTGGGAACTCCAGCGGGAAGGAAAGAGGCCGTGAGCGAGAAGGCGCATGAAACGGCCGCTCCGAAGGGGCTGCTCTGCCGGAACTGCCCGATGTGGTACGGCTCCGAGGACGAGGGTTGGGGACCGTGCTCGATCAAGCACCGTCGCGGCGACGACCGCTACCTCACCTTCGGGGGGCACCCGTGCGACGAGAGTTACCTTCCGCCCGCCGGCGGTGGCATCGGGAACGCCGCGCTGTTGAGCGGCTCACGCTCCACCTCGAGGGCGTCCCACGTCGGATACTCCTCGACCTCGAACGCCGGAGCTCCGAGGCGACCGGCGACGCGGCGCAGGATCCGCGAGGAGAGCTCGACCCGCCGCCGCGTGAAGTCGAGACGGTAGTCCGAGACCCCGATCCCCGAGACCTTGACGATCCGGGTCGCCAGACGCTTGAGGTCCCGGTTCGGGAGCGCCTCGACCACGCCCAGCACGATGGTGCCGTCCGCCGTGGTCCGAGCGAAGCTCGGAGCGGTGCGCTCGGCGCGTCGCAACAGCCGCTGCTTGAGCTGGACGCCGTCCTTGAAGCGGGAGGAGCAGTAGTGGACGGGGAGCGAGCTTTGCCACTCGCGGACGACCCGCTGCGCGACGGCGCGGCTGCCCCGTACCCCCCAGCCGTTCATCGGGTCGAGCTCGTAGCCCCGCTCGGCCATCTTGAGCTCGTTCATCTCGGAGAACTCGAGCTCGTTCAGGTTCACGAAGTCGACCCCGATCTCCTGGAGCGCCCCCAG
>JAKIWY010000183.1 GCA_022749835.1 Thermoplasmata archaeon
AAATGGGCACCGTCAGCGCACCTTTACTCGGGTGTTGCCGGGACTGCCTCCCACCGGACGGCGAGCTCCGGCTCTGCCCCGTCGTCCGCCACCACCCTCCAACCCGTCCGCAGGAACGCTCCGGACTCGTACGGAGCGTCCCCGGGCGACGCGAACGTCGTCCGTCGATGGCATGCCTCTCCGGCACATGCCACCGGAAATGAGGTCACGACGACCTCGTCGGCATCGGCCCGCTCCTCCTTCGGGACATGTTTTCCCGACCGTTTCGACACGGGCACGGCTCGGTGGGAGGTGCCGGTTCGAAGGAAAGCTCCCGGACGATTTCGGCGTGGACTCTGCCGGGGTGGAGGGTGCGGGGCGACCTTCTCCCGCATCGTCTCCGAGGGGCGGCCGCCCCAGCGTCCACCGCTC
This sequence comes from Thermoplasmata archaeon, assembly GCA_022749835.1. Classification (GTDB taxonomy): domain Archaea; phylum Thermoplasmatota; class Thermoplasmata; order Lutacidiplasmatales; family UBA184; genus Lutacidiplasma. The sequence continues at coordinate 412 of JAKIWY010000183.1, forward strand.
AATCCTCGGGGTCCGGAGGTGGGGGGGCCACCTCCGGAACCTCCGAGCGCGGACGAGCCTGCTGAACCGCGTCGACCAGGGCGAGGGCACGCCGGGTGGCCGCGACCTCGTGGCTCCGCACGACGCTCGCACCCTGGATCGCCGCCATGACGGCGGCGGCGATCCCCGCCTCGAGCCGCTCTCCTAGTTCCGCCCCGCCGAGCGCCTTGCCGAGGAACGACTTGCGGGAGGCACCGACGAGCACCGGAAACCCGAGGCTCCTCAGTTCGCCCAAGTGACCGAGCAGCTCGAGGTTCTGCTCGTACGACTTGCCGAAACCGAGCCCGGGGTCGATAAGGATCCGGTCGGTCGTGATGCCGTCGTCGACGGCGAGCGCCGTTGCGTCCTGGAGGGCCGAGAACACTTCGAGGCGGACGTCCCCGTACTCGGTGTTCTCCTGCATGGTCTCCGGAGTTCCCCGCATGTGCATGATCACCACGCCGGCGCCCGTGTCCGCGGCCGTCTTCCTCATCGCCGGGTCACGGAGGCCGCTCACGTCGTTGATCAAATCCGCTCCCGCCGAGACCGCCCGCCGGGCGACCGAGGAGTTCCGGGTGTCGACCGAGAGCGGAACCCGGACCTTCCCGTCGAGAGCCTCAAAGACGGGGGCGATCCGGCTCCACTCCTCCTCGGGGTCGACCGACTTCGCTCCCGGACGGGTCGATTCGCCGCCGATGTCGAGCAGGTCTGCGCCTTCCGACTCGAGCCGGAGAGCCTGCGCGATGGCGTCCCGCGGCGCGAGGAATCGGCCCCCGTCGGAGAACGAGTCGGGGGTCACGTTGACGACGCCCATCACCAGGGTGCGCTCGCCGACCACGAACGACCGGTGCGCCCCCCGGATCGTCCGTGCGCTGTGGAGAGTGAATCCGCGCAAGGCGACGTCGATGGCCTCGGCGATCCGGGAGAGCTGGAACGGTTGACGCTTGAGCTTCGGGATGAGACGCCGATACTGGCCCGCGGTGGCGAGCAGCACGACCGGGCTCTTCTCGACCGATAGGTCGGCCACCCCGCGCGCGTGCGCCGCGTCGCCTCCTACCGAGAGGAGCTCCTGCTTGAGCAGGGGCGCCGCCTTCAGTGGAACGTCCTCGAGCCGGATCGGGTAGATCTTCCCCTTTCGGGTCATGATCCCGACCCCCTCGGGGTCGCTGTCGGTCCGCTCGATCTCGCGCGCGAGCTCTCCCGGGGTCGTCGCCGTGAGCACGCGGGCGCGGAACCTTCGGGAACCGGCGACGCGAGCGTCCGCGGGGGTCATGGGGGCCCGGGTCGGATGGCCGGACCGGCATAAAGGCGGTCCTCGCTGCCTTCGCTGCGTTCCCTCCCTCCCGCCGCGCCCGCCGTTCACCTACCCGCTCCGCTCCAGTGGAGGTCTTACCCCGGCCGGTATTGTCGGGCCGTGTCCGTGGCGACGCCGCGACCGGCGACGGTGGTCGCCCTCGAGGGTCCATCGGCCGCCGGCAAGACGACCCTCTCCCGCGCGCTCGCCCAGGCCGTGAACGCGGTCTACATGGATGAGGCGTACTACCGACTCGAGCCGAGGCCGTCCCTGGAGCTGGCCGGGCCCGACGAGCTGTTCGACGTCGAGACGAGGCTCCTCGATGAGGAGGCCCGGCGCTTCACCGAGGCGTCGACCTTGCTTCGAGAGGGCAAGACGGTGGTGGCCGACACGAGTTTTCTGAGCCCGATCACCTACACCTTCGGCCTCGCCTACCTGCGCCTCGTGCCCCCCGAGCTGTTCCATCGGCTCCTTCGCAGGGCGCGCGGCCTCGCCGCCGAAGGGAGCTGGGGGCTTCCGGAACACGTGGTGTACCTATCGGCCGGGCTTGACCTCACCCGCCGCCGTGCCGCCGAAGCCCCCGCCAAGCACCCTCCCCAACTGAGGGCGAGGCATTCCGCGGTGGCACGGATCGAGCGGCGGCTCTGGTTGGGCCCGATCCGCGAGTCGATGCCCGGGCGGGTGCACGTCCTGACGGCCGCGACCCCTCTCAACCGCCTTATCGAGCAGGTCGACCGACGGGTGCGCACGCGCCCGCCGACCGTCGGCGGCCGGTCGGTCGAGGCAGAGCGCCTTCTCGGCCTTCTCGCCAAAGGCATGGCCTGACGACCCCGGCGCACGGGCCGCTCGCTCCTCGGAAGATGCGGCGGCCGTCGCCGGTAACTGTTATGTGGCGAGGCCGGTCTCCCGCCGTTCCCTTCATGAAGCCCCTCGACGTCCTCCAGCAGAGCCTCCACAAGCGAGTCTTGGTGGAGCTCCGGGGCGGCCACTCGTTCCGGGGGGTCCTGGACGGCTTCGACCAGCACCTCAACCTGGTCCTCTCCGGGGCCGAAGAGGTCGTCAACGACCAGGTCACCCCGAAGGCCGGCGTGACGCTTCTGCGCGGCGACAGCATCGTCTACATCTCACCGTAGGTTTGGAGGGCAAAGTCGGATGACGAAGGGCACAGCGTCTCAACGCGGCGGAAAGATCGTTCACCAGCGCTGCCGACGGTGCGGCAAGCACTCCTATCACCGCCAGGCCGGCAAGTGCTCGTCGTGCGGCTTCGGCGACACCGCCCGGTGGCGTAGCTACAACTGGGCGAAGCAGAAGTACTGAGCCCCCTCACGGGCCCCGCCAGAACGCCGAGACGCTCCTTCTCATCCTGCGCGGGCGCCGCTCACGGCCCGCTCAGGGGCGAGGGCGGGAGACATGCGGGTTCCCCGCGAGAGCGAATCGCAGCCGCCGGGAGACCGCTTTGCGAACCCCCACCCGTCGTCCGGTGACGATTCTCTCCGCCGGTATCCCTCCCCCCCAGAGGCGGACCGACGAGCTCGTCAGGCTCTCGCCATCCTCCGAGCGGCTCAGCCCGAGACCGCGGCACAGACGCCCCGGCCCGGAGAGACTCGTAAGGCCCTTCGTCAACGGCTCGGCAGCCCTCAGGAGCACCGCCTCTCCACGCTGCGTCACCACGTTCGCACAGTGCGACTGATGGATCCGGTAGACGTAGAGCGTGCCGGGCGAACCAAACATCGACCGGTTCCTCGGTGTCGGC
>JAKIWY010000184.1 GCA_022749835.1 Thermoplasmata archaeon
CGGCGTTCTGCACCTCCCCCGGGCGCTCCGGAGAACGGACGGGGGCGCCGACGACGATCGAGCTGTGATGCTGCCGGGCGAGTTCGTGCAGCGCTTGCCACGTTGAATCGCCCTCCTTAAGGGCGAGTTGATGGACCCGGTCCCCGACGCGATATCCCGTGACGAACAGCTCCGGGAAGACCGCAAGCTCCGCCGGGTGGCCGGTGAGCGTGCGATGGATCCGGTCGACATTGCCCGCCAAATCCCCCGGCGTTGGGGCAAGCTGGCCGAGGAGTATCCGCATCAGACGAAGTGATGGCGGACGGTCAGGAGGTACACGAAGAGGACGAGGACTACGAGGAAGAGGACCGTGATCGACGCGGTGAAGAACAGGTAGGCGAGGGCGAGGAAGAGGACGGCGACGGTCGTGTAGAGTGCCCACGCCTCGCGGTCCCACAGCGCGCTCGCCAGGCTCAGGAACGCCGCGCCGAGCACGACCAGGATCGCCGCACCGACCGGGCTCACGTCCTGGATCACCAGAAGCTGGGACGGAACGACGGTGCCCGCGTAGACGTTCAACAGGTAGAGAGCCCCGGAGAGGAGGACGAAGAGTCCGATGAGGGCAATCCCGACGGACAGGAGTCCGACCCCGACCGGCAGGGACGGGCGCACCTGGGCGGGTTGCCAATGGGGGGGAAGATGCTGGACCTCGGCGGGGGCTTCTTCACTCGCGGGATGGGCCCGGGCGTGCACGCTGCTCCGCGGATGCGCGGCTCCACTCATCGGTTGGCCCCTCCGGGGAATCCAGCCTACGGGCGGGACTTGTAGGTTTCGCTCGAGGCGGGGGAACCCAGCAGGGGTCGACCCGTGGACCGGCCCACTCCCTCTCGGCGGGGAGGTCGGTGCGCGTGGGTCTCGGCGGGCGACCGGCCGCTAGAATCGACGGGCGGCGGCGCCCCGGGCCGCGGAGACGAGCAGCTGTCGGTAGGGGGAATCCGCGAGGGGCTCGAGGGAGTGGACGGCCCGCTCCGCCCAGCGCTGGGCTTCGTCCGCGACCCGCTGTGGTGCCCCGGTCTCATCGGTGAGCGCCTTGAGGCGCAATAGGTCGCCGGGCTGCTTTCGGCGCTGGGCGAACAGCCGCTCGAACTCGGCGCGTTTCGTCGGTTCGAGGTGGTTGTACGCCTCGAGCGAGACCAACGTCGGGTTCCCCTCGCGCAGGTCGGCGTAGAGCGGCTTTCCCAAGAGGTCCGGGTCGCCGTAGAGGTCGAGGAGATCGTCCTTGATCTGGAAGGCGATCCCCAACGAGCGCCCGTAGGCTCCGCAGGCGTCGACGACCGACGGCTCGGCGCCCGCGATCACCGCGACGCTCGCGAGCGAGGCGGCGATGAGCGCCGCGGTCTTTCGCTCGATCACCCGGTAGTAATGCTCCTGGCCCCTCGTGAGGTCGAAGCGTCCGGTCTCCTGCAGGACCTCCCCCTCGACCAGGTCGGCGCACGCCTCGCCGCATCGCAGGATGATCTCCTTGGGATAGTCCGCGGCGAGCTCGAAGGCGCGCACGAACAGGTAGTCGCCGGAGACAATGGCGGCGGGAAGCCCGAAGGCCCTCGGCATCGACGGCCGGCCGCGCCGCATCTCGGCGTGATCGATGACGTCGTCGTGGACGAGCGTCGCGGTGTGGATCAGCTGGAAGGCGGCGGCAAGCGAGTGGATCGCCGTCGTCGTGGTCGCGCCCAGGCCGCGGTGCACGGCGACCATGAGGAGCGGACGGACCCTCTTTCCGCCGGTGTTGCAGGCGTAGGTGGCGGCGTTCGTGAGCTGGGGATACGTCGAGCGCAGCATCGTCGTGAGGCGTCGGTCGATGTCGGCGAGGTCCGCGGCGAGCACCGGGAGCAGCGGGGCCAGGTCGTGGACCGCCTCTTCGCCGATCGTCTGGCCGACGAGGGTCTCGAACGGAAGCTCCCCCGGCTCGGTAGGGGGCGAGGTCATGAGTTCCCTCGCAACCGGGAGGGCCAGCGCAGCCGCATCATCGAATCGAGACCTTTCGAGCCGATATATCGCATTCCGAGGGCCAGGAGGAGGTCGTTGCCCACCACCCGGTCCCCGAACTCCTTGACCCGGTGGGCCCGTGCGAGCGGTCCGTTGAGGTGCTCCGCGAGGAGCCGGTCGTACTCGGCGAGGGGCGTCCCGTCGGCGACGTGGGCCGCGGCGACGACCCCGGCGTCCCGTCCGGAGAGCATCGCGCTCGGAATGCCGGCGCCGTTGGTCGCCATGACGAGGTTCGCGGCGTCCCCGCAGAACATCGCTCGGCCCCGGACCGCGCTCTCCGGCGGGGCGCCGACCGGCACCCACCAGCGGGTGCGCTCCTTCGCGGGGCCGAGATGTTCCTTCGCGAGGAACCGGTCGAGCAGCGCGCTCAGCCCCTGCCCACTTGGCAGATGGGTCACGCCGAGCCCGACGTTCGCCTCGCCGTCCTTCGGGATGACCCAGGCGTAGCCGCCGGGAGCAACGCGGCCGAAGTAGAGGGCGATCTCCGGGGGAAAGGAGCCTTGGACGCTCGCGGTGATCATCCGGAACAGCTCGCGCTCCGGGGCAAACCCGAACCCCCGCGCGACCGTGGAGACCGGTCCGTCGGCTCCGATGATGACCTTCCCCGAGGCGCTCGGCCCGCGCGCGAACTCGACGACCTCATCGCGGACCTTCGTCACTCCCGCCGGGTAACGAAGCTCGGCTCCTGCCTTCTGGGCGTCGCTCGCGAGAGCCTGGTCGAAGGCGCGGCGGGAGACGGACATCCCTTCTAGGGGGAACGTGTAGCGGTGGCCGTAGGGCGAGACGCACGCCATCGTGCTCGTGCGCCGCAGTACGGTCTCGGGAGGGATCCGGTACGCCTCCTCGATCACCGAGCGGCAACCCAGAAGGTCGACGAGCTCGTGGGGGGCCGGCAGGAACTCCCCGCACTGGACGGGGGCTCCCAGCATCTCGCGCTGGTCGACTAATAGGGTGCGCGCCCCACCCGCCGAGGCGAATCGGGCGGCCGAAGAACCCGCCGGCCCCGCCCCGACGACCACGACGTCGTAGCGGTCCATCGGTCTACGCCCCGGTCAGCACGAAATGCTGCGCCGCCGCCTGGATCGCGGAGAGGACGGGCTGCGGGTAGACCCCGAGGGCGACGATCGCGACGCAGGCGATCGCGATAGCCCCCGCCCGCCCGTAGCCGAGACCTCCGGCGGGGAGCACGGAGGCGGGCTCCGGCACGGCGTTCGGAGGGTCCTGGCCGTCCATGAAGACGACCTTGAGGACCCTCGCGTAGTAGAAGACGGAAAGCGCGCTGTTCAGGAGGCCGGCGATGGCGAGGTAGATGAACGGCCCCTGCGCATAGACGGCGGCGGAGAATAGCACGAACTTCGAGACGAAGCCGACGGTGAGCGGGATCCCGGCGAGGGACAACAGCATGAGCGCAAAGGCGACCGA
>JAKIWY010000185.1 GCA_022749835.1 Thermoplasmata archaeon
CGGGGATCCCGCGAACCTGAACGCCACGGCCCTCCCGCGGGCGATCGCTCTGCACTGGTCGACCCCCCAGGGCGGGGCACCCGTGAGCGGGTACACTCTCGTCTACGGGCCGATCTCGAGCCCCACGGCGAACGTCCTGAAGTTGACCGCCAACACCACCGGGCTCACGATCGCCAATCTGAGCCAGGGTACGGTCTACCAGTTCTCCGTCTCCTCGTTCGCAGGCTCCCAGAGCTCTCCTTCGGTCACCGTCCAGGCCGGTACGCCCGCGGCCTCCTTCCTGAAGCACTACGGAATCGACCTCGGCGCCGGCCTGCTCGTGGCGGGAGCCCTGATCGCCGTGATCGCCTACCTGCGATTCTTCCGGCCCCGCCAGCGCAACTCCGCCTGAACGCTCCCCCGCTCCCCGGTGTCGGGCGGCGATGAGCGACCCCCCGACCTCCATCGCCCCTCCGCCGACAGGGGGCACGGGACCCCCGCGGGCCGCCTCGGTCACCAGTTATCCAGCAGTCTCAAACCGACAAGACCCCCGCGGGAGACGGAATGGGTTATGAGCGGCGCCGCGTCGGCGCTCTACTTTATGGGGGCCCCCGCCGCGTCCACCGACTCCCCCGTCGCCTCCGAGCCGACGCCTACTCTTCGGAAGTCGGTCGTCGATCTGTTCCGAGGGCGGGCCGCCCACGGCCTCGCCCCCCGGGCCTCCGGGCGCTACCTGCTCGTCATGCTCCTGCTGCTCGGCATCGTCGTCACACTCGTCGAGGTCGCCTACCACCAGAATCCGATACCCCCGGGCCCGGATACGGGCAAGTGGATCGCCACCTCCTTCGCCTACGTCGGCCACTCCTACCCGGCCGCCTCTGGCGCCTTCAGCAATCCCTACTCCTACTCTCCGCTCACCTTCCCGATCCTCGGGATCGTGTTTCTCATCTTCCACAACCCGCTCACCGCCGGATTCGCCTACGGCGGGCTCATGCTCGTCGTCTACGGGCTCTCGTTGATCCACCTCTCCCGCCGGTATCTGTTGACCGGACCGTTCCAGGTGGCCCTGGTCGGTCTGGCCCTATTCAACGCCACTACGGTATCGATCCTCTTCTGGGGGGGCTATCCGAACTTCCTCGCCTTCGCGCTGTTCAACGAGGCGATCGTCTTCCTGCTCGCCTTCGTGCGATCCCGAGAACTGTGGGACGGCCTCGCCTTCTACGGAGCGCTCTCGCTCCTCTACCTGACCCACGACCTGAGCTTCGCGATCGCCATCGCCGCGTGCGGGCTGACCGCCTTCGTCCTCCTCCTCCACCGGCGGATCGACTGGAGATTCTTGGCGGGGAAGGCGAACCTGATCGCCGCTTCACTCCTGGTCGCGACGGTCGGCGGCTACTCGATAGGCACCCGTCTGCTCCAGATACCCCACCCCGGCTACCTGTATGCGAACCCGGCCGCCTACTACATCGACAACATCGGTCAGGTGTTCAATCCGGTCACCGTCGGATGCACGTGCCCGGGCGATTTCCTCCCGATCTGGGTGGCGATCACCATACTCGTCCTCGTCGGGGGGACGCTCCTGGTCGTCCCGTACCTGGCGAGGCGCCGACCGCTGCTCGCACCGGTCTATCTCGAGGTGCCGGCCGGCGGCGCGGTGGAGACCCGTCCGTTCCGCCCGAAGTTCGTCGACTCGCGCCTCCTCATCGCCACCTCCTGGCTGGCGGCCGCGTGCCTGGCCCCGGTCGCCGGATGGTTCGCCCACATCGACACCGACTACACGCGGTTCGGCTACTTCTTCCCCCTTCCGGCGTACCTCGTCATGATCCTCGCCCTGGAGCAGCTGGTCGCGCCCTGGTTCCTGGGCGTAGGACGGCCCGAGGCCGCCGCCGCGCCGGATACGACTTCGCCCGCCCCGGCGAACGCCTCCGCCGCCGCCGCGGTCGTCGCCGCGCTGCCCCGCCGCGGACGCGCGCAGCGGACCGTGACGATCGTCGCCCTGTTCTTCGTCGTCATCGTCGTGATCATCATGATGATCAACACGAGCGTGGTCATCTTCCGCAGCGAGGGTTTCTACACCGGCGCCAACGGGTCGACCCAGTTCCTGAGCGCCCTCACCTGGCTCGCCGGCCAGAACGACCCCGGTGCCGTCCTGACCTACGAGGGCCATTCGGCGCACTGGATCGAAGCGATGACGTCGCGCAGCGCCTTCTTCCCAGGGCCGACGTGGATCCACTTCTACCCGTACCAGATCTTCCGGGACGAGGATAGTTATTGGGCGTTCAACAGCCGGGACGCCATCACGAACAACAACGTCGTCTTCTCCTTCTCCGGCCTCAACGAGACCTCGCTCTACGAGATGCCGATGTACTCGGCGTACGTTCAGGGCGTGATCTTCCCGATCCTGCGCCTTGACCCGACCTCGCCGGTGGTGACCGATCTTCACAACAACACCGGCGGCAAGGTCGTCAACCAGGTCCACAAGATCGGGACCTGGGGGAACGCGACGTACTCCGTTTCGGGGGTCCCCGCTCAGGGGTCGATGAGCTGGCACACCGCGAACTTTTCGGCACTCGAAACGGCGAGCATCGGCAACGGAGGGAACGCCTGGCTCAACTGGACGGTCACGCCCGGGCCACGGGACCAGGTGGAAAGCCTCGCGTTCAACATCTCGGAGCCTCTCGTTTCCGTACAGATGATCAAGTTCGGCGCCCTGAGGGCGATCACCCCGGCGAACGGGACGTTCTACTGGAACGTGACGAACAAGCTCGGACAGCTTCCCGGCGCGCGGGCGCTCAACACGACCGGCACGATGAGCCCGATCCCCAGCATCGAGGCCCGCTCGCCGACCCGCCACGCGACCTCGCTGGTCCTCAAGTTCGCGACGAACAACTCGACCGGCAACGCACCGTTCAACGTCTCGATCGAGCTCTCCACCCCTGGGACGAGCAATCCGGCGATCGCCCTTCCGCCGCTCTTGGACACTCCGCAGTTCTTCGCCCAGGCGCAGATCCGCTACATCGTCGTCCCGAACTTCCCGGGCGCGGGCTTCCAGACGACGGTGAACTACCTCGAACAGGAGTTCGGCGCGACGGTCGTCTACAACAACCCGCAGTGGACGATCCTCACCGTATAGGGGTCACCATTCCCATCGCGCCGCCCCGCGTCATGTAGGACTCTCACGGCACGGGGATGGCCGGGATCGTCGCGTCCGGTGATCTAGGGTACCGCGACCAGCCGGAAGGTGATCGCGCGGACGGGGGCGCCGTTCACGGTGACCGAGATCGTCTGGTTGTAGTAGCCGGTCTCGTTCGCCGTGAGCGAGTAGCTCCCGTTCGGCAACGAAAACGAGAACGAGCCCGCGGCATTGGTCGTGACGTTCGTGCCGTTGGCCAGGAAGACCAGGGCGTTGGCGAGATGCTTTCCGGAGTGCGAGTGCACCTGTCCGGTGACCGAGAAGCTCGGCGTGA
>JAKIWY010000186.1 GCA_022749835.1 Thermoplasmata archaeon
CCCATCTCGCGGCCGAACAGCGAGTAGACCTCCCGAAGGCTCGAAAGGTCCCGATGGCAGGAGCGGACAAGGTCGTGGATCGGCCCGTTCCCCGATTCCGCCGCGAGGGGAGCGAGAGGAAGGCGGTAGGAGGGGATCGCGAGGTCGACGCCCAGCGCTTCCGAGAGGCGCGCGAGCTGACGGTACTTGACCCGCTCGACGAACTCGGCGTACCCGCCGTCGCCGGCGAGCTCCTCCGCGATCTCCTTCAGGTCGAGAGGCGACACGAGTGCGCCGAGGTACTTGGCCACGAACGCGGGGTCACTGGCAAGACCGTCCCCGCGGACCCGGTGCACCGGGAGCGCGCTCTGTCCGCTCGCGAGGATTGAGGCGCGCAGCGGATTGATCGAGTATCGGTCGGCTTCGATGTCGTCGACGTTCAGAAGGAAGGGAACGGCTACCCCCTTCACCGGTTCGGCCAGGATCGTTCCGATCTCCCGGAGGCTCCCTTCCCCGAGCGAGTCTCCCGGATGTTCCGCGAGGAACGCGCTGGACGACGCGAGAAGCCGGGCGACGAGGATCCCCTGCAGCTCTTCGAGGGTCAGCTGGGGGCTTGCGAACTCGAAGGAGGTCCTCAGTAGGTAGTCCGTGCCGGCGGCGGAGTGCGTGGCTCGGTGCCCCCGTCGGTACTCGTAGAGCTCGGTGCTTTCGGGTCGTCGGGGCCGTTCGTCGCGCAGTACGAGGGCGAGCGCCTCGACGCTCGGGCGAGCGTCGCGGAGGAAGGCGGCAATGAGCGAGCGAAGAATCTCGGACGAGTTGACCCCCCCTCGACGCTCCCGCGAAGAGCCGCGGAGCGCGCGGCCACTTGAGGTCTTTGCGCGAAGTTGACGCGGAGGTCGGAATGCCACGCGCCGAGCGTGGCCCCACGGGCTCCTCCCCGTTCGGCGGGCGGATTCGCCTGAGCAGGCTGAAGTAGCCCCTGAGTCTCCCCCGACCCAACGAGGGAACCATGTTCGTGGATTTCGCACTGAAGAAGGCTCCAGCCTACCGAGTGGCGGCGGTCGAGCGGCGGGGACCCTGGAAGAAGGATCACCTGCGCGCCGAATTCCAGGAGGTCGCCCGCTGGGCGAAGGAGAACAAGCTGAGAACCGGAAAGTGGTTCTTCGTGGAGCGCGGCGAGAAGCGATTCGAGGCGTGTGTCGAGCTCAAGGGGAAGGCGAAAGGCTCGGGTCGCGTCCGCGTCAAGACCCTCCCGAGTTCGCGTGTCGCCAGCGTGACCTTCGACCCGGAGCAGCTCTCACCGCGCGTCGTCTACCACGGGCTCAACGACTGGGTGAAGTGGCGCAAGAAGGACGGCGAGATCAAATCCGTAGGATACAGCCGCGAGGTCTACGAAGCGGACCCGTGGACGAACGCCAAGGCGTGGGCGAAGGCCGAGATCCAGTACCTCGTCCGCTAGCCAACGGGTCGTCCCAACTCCGGCACACCCCCGCCGGGTCACCGGTTCGGAGCCCCGCCCGGTCGAACGGCTTCTCGGACGCCCCGGCCTAACGCGTTCCGCTCGAAGAGGAAGCGTCGTGCGTGGAAGCATGCGTTGGCTTCTCGATGAGATGGCGAGCGATGGCCCAGCCGGAGGAAACGGGCAACTCCTTCCAGGGACGGCGGGCCAAGAGGGAAGCCCAGCGTTCCCGGCGCATCCACATCGACCTTTTTCGCCTACGGAAGGGTACCCCGAGCTTCGGGTACGTGATGAGCGCGATCCCCCCGGGGGCGAGAATCCGCCAGAGCTCGTCCATCGTACCCTCCTTGTCGACCAGGCAGCAGAGCACGAGCGAAAGCAGGGCGCGATCGACTGTGGCGTCGGGGATGGCGTCGAGGCGGTTCGCGGAGCTGACGAGGAACAGCACCCGAGCATCCCCGGCGACCCGGCGTGCCGCGATCGCGAGGTTGGAAGCGTCCGGGTCGACGAGGTAGACCCTTCCATTTTCGCCGACCGCCTCGAGCTCCGCCCGAACGAAGAACCCGACCCCGGCGCCGAGATCGGCCACGCATCCCCCCCGCGGGATCTCCAGCCGACGAACCTCGGCATCGGGGGGCGCGAATCGGCGTCTCAACGGGTTGTCGAGAGTCCGGGGCCGGCACGAGCGGTCCTCGCCCACCGGCATCGTCGGCAGCATCGGGAGCGTGCTGGGCGCCCGAGCTTAAGAAGAGCCCCGAAGCGCGCTACGCCTGCTCCCGGGCCTGGTCGTCGGTCCGAGCCGCGAGAATCATCCGGTCCGAGATGGGCCATTCTTATCCCGCGCCTCTTTTGTTCCGTGCGAGCCGCGGCCCGATGTCGCACACCTCCTTCGAGCGGATGTATCGCGGTCCCGCCGGGAGGGCCACCCTCGCGTTGATCGGGATGCGGGTCGCCTACGCGTACAATTGGCTCGACATCGGCCCGGGATTGCCGGCGATCGGCTCGAGCTTCGGGCTCTCGACCGCCGACTGGGGTCTGCTCGTCGCGGCGTTCCTCCTCGGGGCCGGGCTGCTCCAGGTTCCCGCGGGCCTCATGGCGGCCCGTTACGGGACCCGCCGGATCTCCTTCATCGGGGCGGGCCTGCTTACGCTCGGGGCCCTCGCCTCTTCCCTCTCGCCGAGCTTCATGGTTCTTCTCGCGCTTCGCTTCGCCGCCGGGGCGGGAGCCGGCCTATTCTTTTCTCCGGCGATCGGTCTCGTCGCGAGCCTGCATCCCCCCGGGGAGCGCGGCGTGCCGGTCGGCATGTTCAGCTCCGCCTTCAGCGCCGGTGCCGGTCTCGGCGTGTTCGCGACGGCCATACTGCTCCCGGCACTTGGATGGCGCTCCTGCCTGGCGCTGGGTGGGCTCCTCATGCTCGCGCTCGCGGCGGCGGCCCTCCCGATAGTACCCAAGACCGCAGGCCCACCGCCGCCGACACGCCCGAAAGCGCCGGGGACCTGGCGACTACCGGCCGCCCTGCGCTCCAAGGCGGTCTGGGGGGTCGGGCTCGCGTTCATCGGGCTCGAGGGCGCCTCCCTCTCGGCCGGCCAGTACTTCGTCCCTTACGCCCACGTCGTCCGGGGCTGGGACCTCGCCATCGCCGGCGCCGTGGGGGCTCTGTTCGTGTTCCCGAGCGTCTTCGGAGGGCCGGTCGGTGGGCGGCTCGCCGAACGCTCGAACCATCGGCGGGCCCTGATGGTCTTGGCGACCGCCGTCCCCGCGCTGCTCCTCGCGGCCCTCCCATGGGTCGGACCGGTCGAGGCGGCGACGATCGCCTGCGTATTCTCCTTCGCCTACGGCATGGTCTATGCGATGATGTACATCCTTCCCCCCTACCTCCCGGGACTGACGAGCGAGGACACGCCCCTGGCCATTGGGCTGCTCAACGCCCTTCAGCTCGCCGGCGGCGCCGGGGTCGCCTACGCGGTCGCGTGGGTCGCCGCGAGTTGGGGGTACGC
>JAKIWY010000187.1 GCA_022749835.1 Thermoplasmata archaeon
CGAGAGCAGGCTCCAGATCCCCTCCCCCGTCTCCCCGCCGCTCGTGTCGATGAGAAGGCAGCGCGCCCCGGTGGCCGCGGCCGCAGCGAGCCCGTGGCGGGCCCGGGCCCGCTCGAACGGGGTCGTCGAGAGCCCGATGACCAGGGCGTGCTCGCCGACCGCGGGAAGGTCGCCGTGCAGGAACTCCTCGACCCCGAGGGCCACGGCGAGCCTTCCGGTGGCGAGTCGTATCTTGAGCGCCCCCTCGCGGGCGGTCGCCTCGGCGGCCCCGGAGCCGAGGATAAAGACGCGCTGCCGGTCGGAGACGGCGTCCACGAGGTCGAGCGCGCGCGACTCGAGCGCGAGCCCCGAGACGACCCCTTCCGCGACCTGGTCGTCAATATCCTTGGGGCTATCGGGAGCGACCGCCCAGGCCCGAAGGAGCGTGAGCCCGGCACACAGGGCGCTCGTGTAGCTGACGGTGTGCATCCATGAGTTCTCCTCGGAGTAGCGCGTCGGGAGGATGTGGTCGGCGAGCTGGGCGGCCGCACTGTGCTGGCTTCCCGTCACGACGATCGTGATGATCCCCTTCTCCTTGAGCATCCGCAGCGCGCTGAGGGTCAGGGCCGTCGAGCCGCTCGACGTGAACAGGAGCGCCACGGAAGCCCCGGTGGACAGCTCCGGCAGGTCGACGAGGTCGAACGACGGGACGGCGCGGGCGGGGAACCGGTATCCGAGGGTCGGACCCGCGGCGAAGGCCGTCGCCATCGCCGCATGGAACGAGCTTCCGATGCCGGTGAACAACAACCCTCCCCCCTTCGGGGGGACCGGGATGATGGGGGCGGACAGCGAGCTCGCGGCGATCGTGGCGCGGGCCGCGACCTCCTGGCGGCGGATCATCTCGTGGGTGAAGTACGGATGCCGGGTCCGCCCGGTCGGGGGTCGGGGGTCGGTCGCCGGCGGCAGGTCGACCATTCGCGTGGGGAGCGCCTTCACCTGAATAGACCTCCGCTTAGCGGAAAAGGGTTGGGCAAGCTCCAAGAGGGGAGGCCGGCTCGTCCTCGGAGTGATATCGAGCACGCTCGAGGCCCCGGTGCTCTTGGTCGGGGCGGCGCACGTCGTCGACCTGAACGCGGCGCTTCGCAAGGTGCTCGGCGACCGTGTGCTGGACGCGATGGCGGTCGAGCTCGACGACGAACGGGCCCGCGTGCTGCTCTCGGAGCACCCCGAAGAGTCGAAAGGCGGCGGTCAGGGACCGATGATCCTCAAGCTCTGGGCGCTGCTCCAGCGGCGGCTTGGAGCCGAGATGGGCGGCGGCTTCGCGGGGGCGGAGATGCGGACCGCGGCGGATCTCGCCAAGGAGCGCTCCCTACCTCTCTTCCTGATCGACGACCCGATCCGGGTGACCCTCGCGCGGCTCCTGGGGTCGCTCGGGGTGAAGGAACGGGTGTCGCTCGTCGTGGGGGCGATCCTGGGCCTCGTCCTCCCCGCCCGCTTCGTTAGGGGCCAGCTCGACGCCTACAGCGCCGAGCCGGGGGAGTACATGGACGAAGTGCGCCGACAGTATCCGGCCGTCGCCCGCGTCCTGGTCGACGAGCGCAACGAGCACATGGCGGACCGGTTGGCGGAGCTCAGGAGCAAGGGGTTCGGGCGGGTCGCCGCCGTCGTCGGCGACGCGCACGTCCCGGGGCTCGCCGAGGCACTGCGCCGCCGGGGTTGCCCGGTCGAGACGATCCGCTTCTCCGAGCTCGAGCGCGCTACAGCACCGTAAGCTCGCTCTTCTTGCGAGCGTCGATCGACTCTAGGAAGGCGTCGCCGAAGGCGCGCAGCTCCGGGCTTTCGAACTCGCTCAGGCGGCCCAGGTCGCCGAGCTCCGAGACCTTCGGCTCGACGGGGAGGCGGCCCAAGACGGGGACCCCGTACTCCTCGGCGACCGTCCCCGCCCGGCTCTTTCCGAAGAGATCGACCGACTCCTTGCAGTGTGGGCAGCGAAAGAACGAGAGATTGTCGACGACCCCGAGCAGCGGCACATGGAGGTCGCGGGCCATGTTCATCGCCTTCTTGACGATCAGCGCGGCGAGCTCCTGCGGGGTGAATACGAAGACCATCCCGTCGAGCGGGATCGTCTGGAAGACCGTCAGCGGGACGTCGCTGGTCCCCGGCGGCATGTCGATGAGTAGGTAGTCGAGCGAGCCCCAGTTGACGCCCCCGAAGAACTGGAGGATGAGCCGCGTGACGAGCGGGCCGCGCCAGATCACCGGCGTCTGCTCGTCCTCGACCAGGAACTGCGAGGAGACGAGCTTGATGCCGGAGGAGCTCGTCATCGGCTCGATCCCTTCCCCCTTGTCGAGGAGCGGCCCGGAGGCGCCGAGGAGCTTCGGTACCGAGGGGCCCGTGATGTCGGCATCCAGAAGGCCGACCTTCAGGCCGCGACGGGTAAGCTCGCAGGCGAGCAGCGCGGCGGCGGTCGACTTGCCGACGCCCCCCTTTCCCGAGCCGACGGCGACGACGTGGAGGATCGGCCCCTTGTCCATCCGCTGGAGGGTCCCGCCGGGGCCCGGTGGCCGGCGCTGGGGGGGCCGAGAGGGCTGGGCCGGGGGAGCGCTGGGGGCTGTCTCCGGCGGAGGCGCGTCCATCAGGCGAGGACCACGCGCGCGCTATATAACGCGGCGTTCGTGAACGTGGCCGGGAAAGGTCCAGGCGATGCCGCTCGAGAGTTCCGGGAGCTTGAACGAGGTGTTCGCCCCGAGGTCGGTCGCCGTCATCGGCGCCTCCAACCGACCGGGGACCGTCGGGGCGAGCCTGTTTCGCAACCTTCTGACCGCGGGGTACCAGGGGGTCGCCTACCCCGTCAACCCGGCCTGGAAGAGCGTCTCGGGCGTCCGATGCTACCCGAAGCTCCGCGACCTTCCCGAGGTGCCGGAGATGGCGGTGGTGATCGTCCCGGCCGCCGGCGTCGCCCCGGTGATCGAGGAGCTCGGAGCCGCCGGAACCCACGGCGTCGTCGTCGTCTCCTCCGGTTTTAGGGAGGTCGGAGGCGCGGGGATCGCCCGGGAGGCCGAGCTCATCCGGATCGCCAAGTCGTACGGCATGTCGCTCATCGGCCCGAACTGCTTCGGTGTGCTCAACACCCATCCGTCCGTCAGCCTCAACGCCACCTTTTCGAGCGACCTTCCCCCGCGGGGGAACATCGCCTTCGTCTCGCAGAGCGGGGCGCTGTGCGCGGGGATCCTCCGGTACGGGGTCGCGGAACGGATCGGCTTCTCCCGGTTCGTCTCGATGGGCAACCGGGCCGGGGTCGACGAGAACGACCTCTTGGCCTCGCTCGCCCACGACGACGCGACCTCGGTGATCCTGCTCTACGTCGAGAGCCTGGCCGACGGCCGGCG